>JAFSYK010000008.1 GCA_017449975.1 Bacteroidales bacterium | reverse complement strand
CCCTCGACAAAGCCACCGGCAAGAGCCAGAATATCCGCATCGAGGCTTCCAGCGGTCTCTCCGAGGACGAGATCAAGCGCATGAAGGCCGAAGCCGAGGCCAACGCCGACGCCGACAAGAAGGCCAAGGAGGAGATTGAGAAAATCAACGCCGCCGACGGCATGATTTTCCAGACCGAGAAGAACCTCAAGGACTATGGCGACAAGCTGCCCGCCGACAAGAAAGGCGCCATCGAGTCCGCTCTCACCGAGCTGAAGGCCGCCCACAGCGCCCGCAACGTCATGCAGATCGACCAGGCCATGGAGAAGATCAACGCCGCTTGGCAGGCTGCCAGCGAGGATATGTACAAAGCCCAGCAGCAGGCCGGCGGTGCCAACCCTGGTGCCGGCTTCGACCCCAACAACATGGGCGGCAACCCCAACGCTGGAGCCAACCCCGGAGGCCAACAAGGCAACCCCAACGACACCGTCACCGACGTCGATTACGAAGAAGTGAAATAATATTGTAATGTAACAAAGGGTGGCGTAATAGAATAAAACTTACGCCACCCTTAATTTTTTAATCAAATAAATAGGAAAAATATGGCGAATTTAAATACATTGTTTTTAAGATTCAATAACGAACTGGCTATTACGGCTTCAAAAGAAGCTCGGATGATTTCATCAAAAGACAATCTCAGAGATTGCATCAGAAAATATTTCAAGAACAATCACCCATCATATAGTCCATCTTTTTATATTCAAGGTTCTTACAAATTAAGGACAACCATTCGTACAAAAGAAGATAAGTGTGACTTGGATGATGGTGTGTATTTTGTCTCAAATCCCGATAATGTTTGTGGAACTACACTTCAAAGATGGGTCAAGGAGGCTGTAGAAGGAATAACGGGCTCAACTCCAACCCACAAGAAAAAATGCATTAGAGTAGACTATTCCGCAGGCTATAATATAGACTTGCCCGTTTTTGTATTTGACAAAGATCGTGAAAGTCACCCTAATTTGGCAGTAAAAGATTCGGAATTTCAAAAGGATGACCCCAAAGAGTTTGTTGACTATTTTAGGCTACATAAAACCGATCAGATGATTCGTATTATCAAGTACTTAAAAGCGTGGTGTGATAACAAAAGAGAAAGTATGCCAAGTGGTCTTGCAATGACGGTTCTTGCTCTAAAATATTATGTACAAAATGATAGAGACGATGTTGCTCTGCGTTTTACGTTGACTAACATTGAGAATGCATTAAAGAACGACTTCGTTTGTCAGATGCCAACAACACCTAAAGACAATTTATTTGCTGATTATTCAGATGCCCAAAAGAGAAATTTTATGGATAATCTCTCGGCATTTATTTTGGATGCTAAAAAGGCTTTGGACGAGAATAATAAATTAAAAGCAAGCTTATACTGGAAAAAACATCTGGGAGATAGATTCCCAGAAGGAGAAGACGTTTGTGAACACAACGAGCCGTCGCATCTTACTTCTACTATTGGATTATCACGTCCATATGCTTTTGGGGTATGAATTCTACTTTTGAGGTTGAATTACAGACTGTTCGCGAGTACTTTCCCCATTTGAATATTCAAGATGGAGAAAGTACTCATTATTTAAGAGGAATAATTGATATACCAGATGATAATGGAAATATCGTTGCATCTTTTTTAATAGAAATACATGCCTCTCCAAATTACCCCCACCGATATCCTGTATT
This sequence comes from Bacteroidales bacterium, assembly GCA_017449975.1. Taxonomy (GTDB): domain Bacteria; phylum Bacteroidota; class Bacteroidia; order Bacteroidales; family P3; genus Colimorpha. Next base: position 42,852 of record JAFSYK010000008.1, on the reverse strand, counting down.
ATACGAGGTAGGTGACGATATTCCATGTTGTGCCGATTGGCATAAATATAATGATAATTCTTGCTGTGTTGGAGTCGAAGCAGAAGAAATACTAAGATGTTATAATGGAATAACAATTACAGAATATATAACAGATATTGTGATTCCATATTTTGCCAATCAAGTTTATAAGAAACAAACAGGAGAATATTTGCAGGAATATTCACATGGTACAAAAGGGACAAAAGAGTTTTACGAAATACTTATGGGAACTAAAAATACTGTAGAATGGAGACAAATTATTGGTTTTGCATTTGGAATAATCAAACATCAACGAAATGACAGATGCTATTGTGGCAGTGGATTAAAATATAAGAAATGTCATGCTATCGTAGAAGACAAGATTCGAAAAATTGGGGAAGATCAAATTAAGAAAGATTTTGCACAAATTGGATTGTTATGAAAAGAAAAATATTTATTGGATCCTCATCGGAAGGATTAAAGATTGCACAAGCAATAAAGAAAAAGATTGAAGATGAATGCGGTGATTGGTTGCAATGTGATATTTGGAATGAGGGAGAAGTCTTCAAAGTAAATAGTGGCACATTAGACAGCCTTATTAGAGCATCAAGAAGATATGATTATGGAATCTTAGTCGCCACAGCCGATGATAAGTCTATAAAAAGAAAAATCATTCACAAATCAATGCGTGATAATGTGTTATTTGAGATGGGTCTTTTCTTAGGTAGTTTGGGATTGGATAGGGCTTTTTTGTTTGCAAATACAAAAATTAGTATTCCTTCTGATTTCAACGGTGTTACACTAATTCGATATCATAAAAAAAGTGATATAAAACCAAAGGTTTCTGAATTAGTAGACCATCTGACAAAGACTAAAAACAGCTACCCTTTAAAACCGCTGCCATCATCTGCTCTTGCATTGGGCTATTACGAGAACTACGTTGTCCACCTGGCTAGAAAACTAAGCGAGGAAAGTCCTGATTGGAAGTTGTACATTATTGTACCTACCGAGACTCATAGACTTCTTGATAGAATAAAACGGTATAAAGAAGAGACTAATAGCAATCAGGTCTTTCATGAAAGACCCTTCACACATCAATACCCAAATGATTTACGAGAATATTGGGATATTCCGACTACTTTATTGACATTAGATAAGTTAGTCGATTTCTTAAACCCTGTTAGAGGAATTGGCATTGACAATGAGAATATGGAATGGAAGAAACAGGAAATACGGAATTTTACAGGAACACTTCAGGCGCTAATTAATAAGGACCCATTTAAAGACAACATTGAGTTTAAGGAAATATAATACTCCTTTGAACATAGTATCCCACTTTACAAATAGAGAGTATGTCTTCTTATGCAAAATATACTCTTTATTTGATGTTTTGTTTTTCAAACAGCCTCAAAAAACTAAATTTGGCTGTTTTATAATGATTTCATCTTTCATCAATTACTACCTCGGCATTTTTGTAGAGCGACGGGATGTCATTGTATTTAATGCGGAATTTCGTGCCGTGGTTGTGTCCAGTGCGAGCATCGAAGTCGATGTATATTTTGCCGTCGCGAATTGCTTGGATGAAACGCTCCTGGTCGAAACTTGAGAGTTTTAGCACATAATTGTAAAGGAAAAACTCCTTGCGTTTGTGCTTGATTGTTTCTCTTTTGACTTCGGCACGGACATAAAAGCAGTTCTTTAGCTTGGTGCCTGCTTTGTGGAAAAGGTCGTCAAAGCCCCAATAAGGCACGATCTCGAAGTTATTGGTATGTCCGACACGATTCTTGACACTATTTAACCATTCTGTATGACGTTTGTCCGTGTGTTTGCTGTCGAAGATGACTTCTACCTTGCGTTCTTTGTCGTTAACATGTACCTTGAAACCACGGTCGCTGTATTGTTTTGCATTCAGCGTGGCACGGAATGACTTTTCGTCTTTCGGATAGGTAGTACCGGCTTTGTCGTGTGGCCAACCGTAGAGAGGTAACATCTGCGAAGGAATGATGGTGAGCGCTGTTGGCGAAGGCTCTGTGTGAAACATTGTCAATAGTGATGATGTGTTGGCCCGCTGTGCTTTCAACTCCCATTCGGCAGCATTAGGGATAGGAAGGTTGTTCTCGGGAATTTCCAACAGGTCTTCCAAGATGTTTCCAACCGCGCCGTCGTTCCCCTTACGGTAGTTTTCAATCCAGCCTTTGGAATAGATTGCTTTGAATTTTTTTATGAGATCAGCCTTGGAAAAGGCTTTGAGTACCGTAGCCATATAGTTGTTGTTTTTTTTTCTTTCGTGAGTTTGCTGTCGGGCTGGTGAAAAGATTTAGTTGATGGAACTTGGCCACCTCGGGATAAAGTTTATTTTTCTCCAATCGTGCGTTGGCAGCTTCACAATATTTTGCAGACTTCTCAATGCCAATAAAGTCTCTACCTAGTCCGGCAGCAACAACAGCCGTCGTGCCAGAACCCATAAACGGGTCGAGGATAATTTGCGCTGTGGTCGATGAAACAATTCTGTCAATCAGTTCAACGGGAAATGGCGCGGGGTGGTCGTTCCGTTGCTCCTGCATGATTTCCCAAACGTCACCGAATCTGTTGCAATGTGGTGCGAGTTTGAAATCCTTTTTAGCAATAAGATAAATTACTTCGTATGTTGGTAGGAAATAACCGGCATTAAAATTAATGCCGCCCTTTCGTTTCCAAATTATGATTTGGCGAAGAGGGACATCGTACACAATGTCTCTGCGATCTTGTATCAAGCCATCCTGCACACGCCATTTGTGGTTGTAGAAAATAGCGCCGTCATCTTTGATGACTCGGACAAGCTCAAGCAATACTTCGTGCTGCCATTTCGCATATTCTTCGACTGGCATACAGTCATCATAATTCTCATAACCTTTGATAAGAGCCGCATTTGCCCATTTGCCACCTCGTCCGTCCTTCATGCCGTTGCCTGTCGAGTTTTTGAGGTTATATGGCGGTGATGTAACTACCAAATCAATGCAAGCATCCGGAAGTTGGTGTAGTACATCGAGGCAATCTGCATTAATGATTTTATTTAGATATTTTGTAAGCATAGCAATTCAATTACACCTATACAAACTCTCTTTTCTTTTTTTGGGGCCGATTAATATCAAATCCCAATTATTATTAGAATACCGAGTCTTCGATTCAAGGGACAGCTACTTTGATCTGATTTTTTGCTATTTCTACGGTTCGTTTTATGTCGGCACTGCTCATTTTTGTTTTGAGAGTTTCTCTTTTCAATGTGCGAAATTACACATTATTTACCAATTAACCAAATGGGAACAGTTGTTGGCGTTTTCGCAAATCTTTTTTTCTTCTTTTGTGTTACTTTTTCTCCTTTCTTGCAACAAATAATACAAAAACGCAAACAAACAAGAATCATAATTTATAAACCAGTTTCTTAGAAAGGCAATTTTTTGTAATTTTGCTGCTGGAAACACAAAACGTTTTCTGTTATGAAAAAGCATGTTTTCCTTTTGGCGATGGCCGTGGTGGCCGCAACGGCATTGTTTTCTTGCAGTCGTGACGATGACGAAGAGAAAACCAATTGGCGTCAGGGTGGCACATCGGTGTCGACAGACCCGCAGGGCGGCTCGGGTTCGGGTGGCTCTACTCCGGGTGGTACTTCGGGTGGCGACCCCGGCACTGGCACGGGTACGGGTGGCACGGTAGGCGAAGCCATCGAGGGCTGCCTCGTCAATGGCAAGTTTTCGATAGCCAGCGGTCGCCAGGTGTGGTTCTCGAAAGGCAACCTGCAGTATCAGGCTTCTACGGGTATTTGGCGCTTTGCCGAGCGTCAGTACGATATCATCGGTATGGACAACGACAGTATATCCCCTACCAACACGGGCTGGATGGATCTTTTCGGCTGGGGCACCAGTGGATGGAACAGCGGCGCCAACTGCTACCAGCCCTACGCCACCAGTACCGATTTCACTGATTTTTATGTCGGTGGCACTGCCTACTTTGGCTTGTATGGCGAATATGCCCATGCCGACTGGGGTGTGCACAACGCCATCTCCAACGGCGGCAACCAGGCGGGACTGTGGCGCACGCTCACCAAGGACGAGTGGTCCTATGTGATTTATGGTCGCTTGTCGTCGACGGTGAACGGTGTCGCTAACGCCCATTTCGCCAAGGCGGTGGTATGCGACGTGCCGGGAATGATCCTCTTCCCCGACGTATACAGTCACCCTGCCAATGTGCCTCAGCCCGAGTGTGTGAATGGCGTGTCGAATGGGTATACCGTCAACCTGTACAATGCTGAGCAATGGGCGGATATGGAGAAGTGCGGATGTGTGTTCTTGCCTGCCGCCGGTGCGCATAGCGGTACCATGACCCACGAGGTAGGCGTGTATGGTTTTTATTACTCGGTGACCCCCTTCTGCGACAACGGTGCCGTCACTTTCATGTTTGATCATCAATGGGTGAGTGTGGCCAACCTCTATGGTCGCAACGAAGGACGCTCGGTGCGTCTGGTAAGGGACTGATGCGAAAAATTTTGTACCTTTGCATCATTGAATCAATGATGTAATGGAACAGATTTCCGCTGTCATTATCACCCAGGACGAAGAGCGTAATATCCAGCGCTGCATCGACTCGCTGCGCGACGTGGCCGATGAGATTGTTGTTGTCGACTCGGGGTCGAAAGACCGTACCGAAGCTCTCTGCCGTGCGGCAGGCGCGCGTTTCGAACACCACGACTGGGCGGGGTTCTCGGGCCAGAAGAACTATGCCAACAGTCTGGCGCAATACCCGTGGATCCTCAGTATCGACGCCGACGAGGCATTGTCGGACGAGCTGCGCGCGACGCTGCTGTCGATGAAACAGACGGGCTTCGATGCCGACAAGGTGTACAGCGTCGGCCGGCTGAACAACTACTGCGGCCGTTGGCTGCGCCACGGCGGCTGGTATCCCGACGAGCACGTGCGTCTCTGGCGTCGAGAGGTTGCCGCGTGGGGCGGCGTGGTGCACGAGCAGCTGCGTTACAGTCGACCTGTCACGCCGACGCATCTCGACGGCAAGCTGCTGCACTATACCTACTATAGTGTCGACGAGCATGCTCGTCGCACGGTGAAGTATGCCACCCTGGCTGGCGAGAAGGCCTATGAGCAGGGCCGCCGCTGCGGCATGGACGCGGTGGTGTGGAAGCCCGTGGGCACCTTCCTGAAGAATTATATCTTGAAAGGCGGTTTCCGCGACGGCGCGATGGGATTCACCTCGGCACGCATCTCGGCATTCTACACCCTGGTGAAATACGCAAGACTGTATGAATGCGGGAATGCGTGAATGTGTGAATAGTGATTAGACAAACGTATCAGGCGCTAAATTTTTAGTTTTTAGTTTTTACTTTTTAGCTTCTATAACCACTAATCACCCCATGCGCATTCTGATTGACCTGAGCATATTGCGGCATCCCTACTGCGGGTTGGGACAGGTGGCGATGAACTATGGCCGCTGGTATGGAGCCCATGCCGCGGAACTGTTGCCCGACCACGAGGTTACGCTGCTGGTGCCACGTCCGTTTGTGGGTCGTTTCGGAACGCAGGTGCGCTATCTGGTGGCGCGCGACTGCTATCGGTGGCTCCCTGTACTGATGCCGCATTTCGACGTGTGGCATTCCATCCACCAGCTGGCGGCATTCCGTCCGCAGGCGGCACGCACGGTGCTGACCATCCACGATGTGAACTTCATGTATGAGAAATCGCCTGCCAAGCAGCGCAAATACCTGCGCCGCCTGCAGCATGAGTGTGACCGAGCATCGGAGGTCTGTTTTATCTCCCGCTTTGCACAGGAGGACACGCTGCGCCATGTCCGTCTGCACGATAAGCCCACCTGTGTCATACCCAACGGGGTGGAACTTCTGACAGAGGGCGAGCAGCGGCAGCCGCAAAGGGTGGATTCGTCAAAACCCTTCTTTTTGAGTCTGGGGGTGGTGAAAGCCAAGAAGAACCTCCACACCTTGTTGCCGCTCATGGAACGGCTGCCCGACTACCAGCTCGTCATCGCCGGTAACGACCAGGGTGCCTATGCCGATCAGCTGCGACGACAGGCGGAGGCGCTGCCCAATGTGCAGATTATCGGTCCCGTCGACGACGCCGAGCGTCGTTGGCTCTACGCCCATTGTGCCGGACTGCTGTTCCCGTCGCTGTGCGAAGGCTTCGGTCTGCCTGTGGTGGAGGCCATGCAGTGGGGCAAGCCGGTCTTCTGTTCCGACCAGACCAGTCTGCCCGAGGTGGGCGGCGACCATGCCTACTATTTTCGCGACTTTGACCCCGACCGCATGGCGGCGGTGGTGCGCGATGGGTTGGAACACTTCACGCCGGAGCGGGCGGAGGCCGAAAAAGAATACGCCGCCGGCTTCAGCTACGAGCGTCACCTGCGGCGATATTTGCGTGTGTTGGGGGTTGAATAGAGGTGCTTGTAGGGGCAAATCAGTAGTTGCCCTTACTTTTATCCGTTCTTTTCCAGATAGTTTTGTAGCTCCACGGGGGACACGTTGTGGTGAATCTCGCCGTCTACGGCGAAGGAGATAGCGCCGGTCTCTTCGCTGACAATCACGCTGATGACATCCAGCTGCTCCGACACGCCGATGGCGCTGCGGTGACGCAGTCCCAGGTTGGGGTCGATGTCGGTGCGTGAGGTGACGGGCAGGATGCAGCGGGCGGCCAAGATGGTCTCCCCTTTGACGATGACGGCGCCGTCGTGCAGCGGTGAGTTCTTGAAAAAGAGTGCCTCGATCAGCGGGGCGGAGACGGGTGCGTCAATCTTCTGTCCGGTGTTGATGATGTCGGTCAACTCGTTCTGACGTTGGAAGATGATGAGTGCTCCTGTCTTGGAGGAGGACATGTGCATGCAGGCTTGGATGTAGGCGTCGTAGTTGGTGCGGTTGGACGCCTGCATGTGGTTGCGCCAGAAACGGATGCGTTTCCACACGCTGTCGCCAATCTGGGTCTTGGTGCCCACCTTCAGCAGGAAGCGGCGTATCTCGGGCTGGAACACCACCACCAAGGCGATGAGGCCCACATTGACGATGGCACCCAGGATGGCACCCGATAGTCGCATGTTGAAAGCATCGACAATACGCCAGGCAATGATGATGGCGACAACGGTCCAGAAGATGCGCATGACGTTGCTGCCTTTGAGCAGTCGGTATAATTCGTAAACCAGCATGCTGACCAACACAATGTCTATGAGGTCAATCCAGCGGAAGGTGATGATGTCGGAAATCATATAGTTAATGGTTATTGGTTATAGGTTATGGGTTATTGAGGGTTGGTGGGTTGGTCCAATTGGTCTAATTAGTCTTATTACCAAGCACTAACGAAGTCATCTGTATGGCTTCTCGGGCTTCTCTGGGGTCGTGGACCCGGAGGATTTGGGCTCCTTTCATCAGTGCTATGGTGTTCAGCACGGTGGTGCCGTTCAGCGCTTCGTCTGGGGTGCATCCAAGGGTCTTGTATATCATGCTTTTGCGGCTGATGCCCACCAGTAGGGGCTCACGGAAGAGGTTGGACAGTTCGTCGAGGTTCGCCATCAGCGTGTAGTTCTGCTCCGTTGTCTTGGCGAAGCCAAATCCCGGGTCAATCCACACATCTTTGACACCCAGTGTATAGAGTTGGTCCAGTTGCTTAGAGAGGAACTGAATGATTTCTTCCATCAGGTCGTCGTAGTGTGTCTCGGCCATCATGCGGTCGGGCGTGGTGCGGTTGTGGCTGAGCACGTAGGGCACTTGCAGCTGGGCTACGGTCTCGAACAGTTGTGGGTCGAAGAGTCCGCCGCTGATGTCGTTGATGATGTCGGCACCCGCCTCGATGGAGCGTCGGGCCGGCAGGCTGCGGCTGGTGTCGACAGAGATGGGCGTGTCGGGCAGTTCGTTACGGAGGCTGCGCACTGCGTTGGCTAGCATGTCGGCCTCGGTCTCCTCGGCGGGCAGGATGGCACCCGGACGGGTCGATACAGCACCCAGGTCCACGATGTCAGCACCGGCTTCCACCAGCGCGTGTGCGTGCTGCAGCATGGCTGTGTGGTCGGAGTGCCGTCCGCCATCGTAAAAGGAGTCCTGCGAGATGTTGAGGATGCCCATAATGACGGGTCGGTCGAATTGGGTGATTTTGCCTCGCAGGTTGACGGTGAATGATGAAAAATTCGTATCTTTGCCCATTGCTTTGTTTGTGTATGATTCTTTAACGTCGAAGTTAACTGTAAATTGTATACAAGGGGGCAAAAAACATAATATTTGAACATAAGCTATATGCAACAATACAATACCGCTGAGGAGTTTGCGCACGAGATTGCCGCTTGTCGCAAGCTTTTCGCCCAAAAGACACACGACTACGGCACCTCGTGGCGTGTACTGCGTCTGCCGTCACTGACAGACCAGATTTTCATCAAGGCCAACCGCATCCGCAGCGTCCAGGAGAGTGGCGAGAACCGTGTGGGAGAGGATGTCCGTGCCGAGTTTGTGGCAATGGTCAACTATGCGGTGATGGCCCTCATCCAGCTGGAGCTGGGCCCCGACGGCGAACAGGAGCTGCCGTTGGAGGAGGCGCTGGCATTCTATGACAAGCACATTGGCATCGTCACGGCGCTGATGACCGACAAGAACCACGACTACGGCGAGGCTTGGCGCGAGATGCGCATCTCGTCGATGGTGGATTTGATACTGATGAAGTTGCGCCGTATCAAACAGATAGAAGATAACAAAGGTCATACAATCGTTTCTGAAGGCGTAGAAGGTAGTTATTCCGACATTATCAACTACGCACTTTTTTGTTTAATCCGAATGACGGAGGAAGAATTATGAAAGATACCAAATTGAATTACACGTTGAATATCTTGGCCCGCTGGTTTGTGGGTCTGGTGTTCCTGTTCTCCAGCTTTGTGAAGGGTGTCGACCCGCTGGGAACCTCCTTCAAAATCCAAGAGTACATGACCGCATGGTCGATTGGCAACTTCACCTTCGAGTGGGCGTTGCCGTTCGCCACCTTTTTGTCGGTCGCGCTGATTACGGCCGAGTTTCTGGTTGGCGTGTTGCTGATAACCAACTCTTTCCGCCGCTTCTCGTCCTGGCTGTTGGTGCTGATGATGCTGTTCTTCACGGTAACCACTTTAATCGACGCGTTGACCAACAAGGTGACCGACTGTGGCTGCTTTGGCGACGCAGTGAAGCTGACCAACTGGCAGACTTTCTGGAAAAACATCGTGCTGGATGTGCCCACCGTGTGGATACTCTTGACGCGCAATTTGCGTCGCAAACGTCGTTTCGAGCGCGACACCATCGTGCTGATTTTCGCCTGCGCCGCCATGGTGGTCTTCTCGTTGTACAATATCTACCATGAGCCCTGTATCGATTTCCGCCCCTGGAAGGTTGGCAACCGCATGACCAATACCGACCCGTCGTTGCGCATGGAGAGCTTTGTCCGCTACCGTAACCTTGAAACCAACGAGGAAATCGAGGTGCCTTCGGTGTCCTGTTATGAATACGAGGAAGATAAGGCGCATTGGCTCTGCATCGGAACCCGTGTCGTTGACCCGCATGAGATTGCCGCCCCCGGATTCTCGATGCTTGACCTGAACGACGACGACTGGGCGGTGGATTTGATTGGGTCGCCCGACTCCATCGTCATCGCCACGGTGCACCATCTGGAGGATGTCGACGAAGACGGCACAGAGGCGCTGAAACTGATGGCCAAGTGGGCCGAAGAGGAGGGCGTGCAGCTGGTTCTGCTCACCTCGTCGCTGCCGGAACAGGTGCAGGCCTATCTCCACGAGGCTGAGTTGGAGAACCTGGATTTCTATTTTGCCGACGCCACCGCCATTGAGACCATGGCGCGTTCCAACCCGGGCTTTGTGCTGTTGCAGGACGGTGTGGTGCTGGGCAAATGGAACTATCGCAGCATCGACCGTCTGATCGAAGAGTGATTAGTGAATAGAGAATTGTAAATTTTAGTTTTTAGTTTTTACTTTTTAGTTTTTAACTTTCCATGATACAACGTATTCAATCCTTTTATCTGGTGCTGGCCGTGTGTGCCTTTGCCCTCTGTTTTATGTTCCCCGTGGCCACCTTTGAGGCGACGGGCGAGGGGTCGGAAACCAAGGTGGTGTCGCAGCTCAACCTTATCCCCCGTGCCGATGCCGGCGAGAGCGACATGCTGCGCCAAGTGGAGATGGGTGAGTCGCTGGTGACCATGCCGCAGCGCGGTGTCGTCTCCATGTGGCCGATGGCGGCACTGGCTGCCGTTGCTGGATTGCTGTCGCTGTTCAGCATCTTCCTGTTCAAGAAACGCATGGTGCAGGTGCGCGTCGTCGCTGTCGCCTTCCTGCTTAACGTGGTCTATCTGTTCATCCTCTTCATCGGACCCGTCGACAAATTCGCCGAGCAGGTGGGTCGTATCGGCAGCATGGTGCAGGCCGAACAGGTCGATACCACCTACAGCGTTGCTACCTGGGCTGCAGTGGCCAGTCTGCTGCTGCTCTATCTGGCCCAGCGCGCCATCAAGCGCGACGAGGCCAAGGTGCGTGCCGCCGACCGTCTGCGTTAAATATCAACCCCTTTGAATAGCATGTACACGTTACGGATAGAACGATATGATGCGGCTGCGCTGCCACAGGTGGCGGAGCGGCTGTTGTCGGCGTTCCCCGAGGCGCGTTTCTTTGCCTTCTACGCTTCGATGGGAGTGGGGAAAACGACCCTCATCAAGTCGTGTTGCGACAGTCTGGGTGTCACCGACAATGTGTGCAGTCCCACTTTCGCCATCGTCAACGAATACACGTCGCCCAAGGCCGGGTCGGTCTATCATTTCGACTTCTATCGCCTCAAACGTATCGAAGAGGCCTACGACATTGGCTGCGAGGAGTACTTCTACAGCGGCCAGTATTGTTTTGTCGAGTGGCCCGAGCTGGTGGAGTCCTTGCTGCCGGAGCGCTACGTGCGTGTCGAACTATCGGATGTCGACGGACTGCGTTCGCTGAAGGCAGAATTGATAGAAGAATAATTTGTAACATCTTGCAAAAGAAATAGAAAACGAAAATATGTCGGAAACAAACAATAATAGTGGGCAGCGACCTGAACAGGGTAAGAAGAATCCGCTGATTCCGCGCAATTCGCGCAACCAGCAGCCTGGTGGGCAGCCGCCGAAGAAGAAGCCCAGTGCCGGCACGATAGCACTCTACGTTGTCTATGCCGTCCTGCTGGTGGCGTTCGGTTACTCGTTGTTGGGTGGCGATTCGCCGACCGAGAAGAAAATCGACTGGCAGCGGCTGGAGCCTATCTTGGTGCGTCAGGACTACAGCAAGATCATTATCGTCAACCAAGAGTTTGCCGAAATCCATATCAAGCCCGAGGCGGTGCAGCGTGACACGGTGACCTATAGGGATATCCGTGGTGCCGTCGTCAATGGTCGTACCCCCACACAGGGTTTCTACCATTACGACTTCGTTACCTTCGACCGTTTTGCAAAGGATGTCGACTCGGTGCAGGCCCGCACCGGCCACCGTGTCGAGATGGTGCCTGAGAAACGCTCCAACCCGTGGAAAGAGTTGTTGGGTTTCCTGGGACCGATGCTGATTTTCATTGTCTTCATCCTGCTGATGAGCGGTTTTGCCCGTCGTCAGATGGGTGGTGGCAACGGTGGCGGCATCTTCGGTGTGGGCAAGTCGCGTGCCAAACAGTACGACAGCCGCACGCCCAACAACGTCACCTTCAAGGATGTGGCCGGACTGGCTGGCGCCAAGGAAGAGGTGATGGAGGTGGTCGACTTCCTCAAAAATCCGAAACGTTATACCGACCTGGGTGGCAAGATTCCCAAAGGCGTGCTGCTGGTGGGTCCTCCGGGTACCGGTAAGACGCTGCTTGCCAAAGCGGTGGCGGGCGAAGCCAATGTACCATTCTTCTCCATGTCGGGTTCCGATTTTGTGGAGATGTTTGTCGGCGTGGGTGCTTCGCGTGTCCGCGACCTCTTTGAGGAGGCCAAGAAGAAAGCGCCCTGCATCGTCTTCATCGACGAAATCGACGCCGTGGGTCGTGCCCGTGGTCATTCGGGATTGAGTAATGCCAACGACGAGCGTGAGAATACCCTCAACCAGTTGCTTACGGAGATGGACGGCTTCAGCAGTGGCACCAACGTCATTGTGTTGGCGGCCACCAACCGTGCCGATGTGCTGGACAAAGCGTTGCTGCGTGCCGGTCGTTTCGACCGTCAGATATATGTCGAGCTCCCCGATATCGAAGAGCGTAAAGCTATCTTCGATGTCCATATGAAGAGCTTGAAGATCAACACCGACGCCAATAGCGAAGGTTTTGTCGACCGCGACTTTCTGGCCAAGCAGACGCCGGGCTTCTCGGGTGCCGATATCGCCAACGTTTGCAATGAGTCGGCGCTCTGTGCTGCCCGCAGAAACAAGAATGTTATTGAGAAACAGGATTTCCTCGACGCCATCGATCGTATCGTGGGTGGCTTGGAGAAGCGCACCAAAGTGCTCTCCGACGAGGAGAAGCACACCATTGCTTACCACGAGAGTGGTCACGCCTCCGTCAGCTGGCTGTTGCGCTGGGGCAACCCGTTGGTGAAGGTTACCATCGTTCCGCGCGGCAAAGCGCTGGGTGCTGCCTGGTATCTGCCCGAGGAACGTCAGATTACCACCTACGAGCAGATGTTCGACGAGATGGTCAGCCTCATGGCGGGCCGCGCCTCCGAGGAAGTGGTCTATGGCCGCATCAGCACGGGGGCGTTGAACGACATCGAGCGGGCCACCAAGATGGCGCAGTCCATGGTGACGTTCTACGGCATGAGTCCTGAGGTGGGCAACATCAGCTTCTACGATTCGACGGGTCAGAACGAATACGGCTTCACCAAGCCGTTCAGTGAGAAGACTGCCGAGACCATCGACGCCGAAGTGCGACGTATTGTTGAATCGGCCTACAACCGTGCCAAGGAAATTATCGTCGAGCACCGCGAACAGCTCGATCAGCTGGCGTCGCAACTCTACGAGAAAGAGGTGCTGTTCCGCGAAGACCTGGAACGCATCTACGGTCCGCGTCCTTGGGAGAAGAAGGAAGAGGAGGAGAAAGCATGAAAAAGTTTCTGATACGTACCGCTTCGGCTACCGTCTATGCGGTGCTGTTTATTGGTTCCATCTGCTGCGGCCGCTTGACGGGTAATGTGCGTCTGGGCGACCTGGTGCTGATGGCCTTCCTGCTGTTTGTGGCACTGGGCTGCACCTTTGAGTTCTACCGCATGGTGAAAAGGCAGGGGAGTAGTCCCACCGAGTGGCTGGGCTACTGCTGCGTGGCGGTGACGCTGGTGGCAATGCATCTGATGTTCGGGGACTCCTTCCATGGCTGGAATGGTCTACTGTTGCTGTTGGCCGTCGCCATGCTGTCGTTTGTCGCCACGGCTGTTGTGCAGCTGTGGCGGCCGTCGGAACAACCGTTCCGCGACATAGCCTACACACTGTTGCCTGTCTTCTATATCGCGCTTCCGCTGGGACTGATGCCGCTTTTGAACGGCGACAACCTGCTGCTTCCCGCTGTGATTCTGGTGTGGGTGTGCGACAGTTTCGCCTATATCGGCGGCTCGCTCATTGGCCGTCACACGATGTGGGCGCGCCACTCCCCCGGCAAGACATGGGAAGGTACCGCCGTCGGTGTGGTCTGCTGTGTATTGGTGGCCATCTTTGTTGGTCCGCTCTTCAACGAAACGCCGCAATGGTACGACTGGCTGGTCATCGGTCTGATTTGTGCGGTGTTCGGTACACTGGGCGACTTGGTGGAGTCGATGCTGAAACGCTCTGTCGGTGTCAAAGACAGCGGCAACATCATGCCGGGTCACGGCGGATTCCTCGACCGCTTCGACAGCCTGCTCATCATCATCCCCATCGTTGCCTGTTATATGATGTTTATTTTTGATTAGTGATTAGTGATTAGACCAATTAGTCCAATTAGCCCAATTGGTCCAATTCAACCCTCTACCCTCAATAACCCCTAACCAATAACCATTAATTCCAATCCCATGTACATTCATAAAGAAGGTCGTCGACTGATACTGGTTGTATTTATCATCATCCTGGCTGTTTATGCGCTGATGGCGTTTTTTGTGCAGCAATGGACGGTGTTCCATTATCTTTTTGCCGCGCTGCTGCTGCTTTTCTGGCTGGCGCTGACTTCGTTTTTCCGCATACCGCGTCGTGTCTTCACCGAAGATCCGCAGCGGCTCATCAGTCCTGCCGACGGTATTGTCGTGACGGTTGAAGAGACCTATGAGAAGGAGTATATCAAAGGCGACTGTGTACAGCTCAGCGTCTTTATGAATGGTACCGATGTGCATGTGAACCGCTATCCTTGCGACGGTCTGGTGGAATACTACAAATATCACCGTGGCAACTACTTCGTGGCTTCCTATCCCAAGTCGTCGGTGCTCAACGAGCACAGCTCGGTGGGTATGCTGCTCGACTCGGGTCATCGCATCCTCATCCGCCAGGTGGCGGGTGTGATGGCGCGCCGCATTGTCTGTTATGCCCGTGAAGGTGAGCGGGTGAAGCAGAACCAAGAGATGGGTTTCATCAAATTTGGATCGCGTGTCGACCTCTTCATTCCCAAGAGCTTCGTCGTCGAGGTGGGTCTGCAGGATGTGGTACGCAATGCTATCACTCCCCTGGCTTGTATAGCGCAACCGGAGGGGAATGAGAATTAGAGTAATGAATTTAATGGGTCCAATAGGTCTAATAGGACAACCCTTCAACCTTCCAACCCTTCAGCCCTCTCTCCCGTGACTATTCTTTACGAAGACAACCATCTGTTGGCGATTAACAAACGTCCGGGGCAGATTGTGCAGGGCGACAAGACCGGCGACGAGCCGTTGTCGGAGCTGCTGAAGCGTTTCATCAAGGAGCGCGACCACAAGCCGGGCAATGTGTTCTGCGGGGTGGTGCACCGTATCGACCGACCTGTGTCGGGTGTGGTGCTCTTCGCCAAGACCTCCAAGGCGCTGTCGCGTATGAATGTGCTTATCCAGCAGCGCGAGGTAAAGAAAATCTATTGGGCTATCACCAAAAACAGACCTCCGCAGGAGCAGGGTACGCTGTCAGACTATATGGTGCGCAACGAGCGGCTGAACAAGAGCTTTATCGTTGACGCGGGTCACAAGCAGGGTGACGCTCAGCAGGCCAAACTGGCAGAGCTCGACTATCGCCTGTTGGCTGTCTCCAACGGTGGCTACCATCTGCTGGAGGTCGATCTTCACACGGGCCGCCACCACCAGGTGCGCTGTCAGCTGGCCCACATGGGCTGTCCCATCAAGGGTGATCTGAAATATGGTGCGCCGCGTTCCAACCCCGACGGCAGCATCTCGCTTCACGCGCGGAGCATCTCGTTTGTCCATCCGGTGTCGAAGCAGCCGCTGACCATCGAGGCGCCGTGGGATTTCGGCGGACTGGAGTTTGATATATAATTGCAATATATAATAAGGAAACAATACTAATAATAGAATCGAATTAAAGTAACGGTATGAAAAGAATATTTGCATTCTTTGCTTTTCTATCCATCTACGGATGGCTCTGTGCGCAGGTTGCTACGGTGCCGTCGTCGGGTATGGAGCAGGCTCGGGTGGTATTCACCACTCCCTCGATGAGTGTCGATACCCAGCGTGTGGATGGAACCCTTTACTCCCAGCTGCGTATGGCCGATTTTGCCAACGTGGGTACGGTGGGTGAGCCTATGCTGCCAGTCTATAGTCGCACGATCGAGATCCCGCTCTGCACCGCGGTGCAGGTGGAGGTCGTGGCGTCGCAGAAGCAGACCGTCAGCGCGTCGTCGCTGGGTATTGAGTGGCCGCTGATGCCCCAGCAGCCCGCCCGTCGCAAGTCCGACACGTCGGCTGCCGTCTTTGTGCGCAACGCCGAGGTGTATGCCACCGACGCGTTCTGTGGAAGCCCTGTGGTCGAGGTGCACCGTATGGGTGTGTCGCGCGACCGCAATCTGGCTGTCATCTCCTTCTCGCCGGTACGTTACAATCCGGCGACGGGCATGGTGGAGCTTTACTCCCAGGTGGAGGTGGTGCTGCACTATGTCGATGCCGACCTCAGCGCCACCCGCGAGATGCAGCGCCGTTATCACAGTGACGCCTTTGCGCCGCAGACCGACCTGCTGCTGTCGCAGCCCACGGCCAAGCTGGACAACGCCACGTCGGCGCCGGTGCGCTACCTGATAGTCTGCCATAGCTCGTTCCGCGGACGTATGGACACTTTCGTTGAATGGAAGCGTCGCAAGGGATTCTTGACCGACATCGTCTATACCGACGAGTCGGAGGTGGGAACCTCAAACACCTCTATCGCCGCCTATATCAAGAGCCAGTATACCAACGCTACCGACGATAAGCCCGCCCCCACCTACCTCTTGTTGGTGGGCGACGTGGATCAGATACCGGCATTCAACGCCTCCAACCAGGTCGACAACGACCATGTCACCGACCTCTACTATGCCACCTGGACGGATGGCGATTTCCTGCCCGACTGCTACTATGGCCGCTTCTCGGCACAGACGGTGGAGCAGCTTGCACCGCAGGTCAACAAAACCTTGCTCTATGAGCAGTATGGCTTCTCGGATCCCACCTACCTGTCGCGCGCCATCCTGATTGCCGGCGTCGACGGCGGCTATTCGAGTGATAACGCCTATCGCTACGGTGACCCCGCCATGGACTACTGTGCCAAGACCTATATCAATGCGGCCAACGGCTACAGTACGGTTATCTACTACAAGAACAATACCTCGTTTGCCCCCACGGGTGTCACCGTGACGGGCAGCAGCAACGCCAGCGGCACTTCCGACAGCCTGCGTCGTCAGTACAACCTGGGAGCGGGCTGGGTCAACTATACGGCTCACGGTTCGGAGACCTCGTGGGCTACGCCCAGTCTGACGGTCAGTAACGCCGAAGGGTTGCTCAACTACGGCAAGCCGATGTTTATGATTGGCAACTGCTGTCTGACCAACCACTTCAACACCTCCACCTGCTTCGGTGAGGCACTGATGCGTCGCGGCAACAACGCCGGTGCCGTCGCCTATATCGGCGGCAGCAACTCCACCTACTGGGAGCAGGACTTTTGCTGGGCGGTGGGTGTGCGCAGCAACATCTCCAACACGATGAACACCTCCTACGACGCTTCACGTCTGGGCTCCTACGACCTGCTGTTCCATACCCACGGCGAGAGCGGTCCCAGCTGGCGCACCTCGGCGGGTGCCATCATCTCGGCTGGCAACATGGCGGTGCAGAACATCAACGCCTCCAGCTCCTACGTGAAATACTATTGGGAGATTTACCATGTGATGGGCGACCCCTCGCTGGAACCCTGGCTGGGTCAGGCTGGCGAGATGCCGCTGGCGGTCAATGGCTCGTATCTCCGCGGCAGCGCGCCCCTCTCCGTGACGGCGGTGCCTTACGCCTACGTGGCGCTGACCGATGGCAACGGCACGCTGGTCGCCGCCACCTTTGCCAATGCGCAGGGTGCGGCGCAGCTGAATATCCCCAGCACCACGCCGCTGGGCAGCTATGAGCTGGCGGTGACGGCGCAGAACTACAAGCCTGAGTTCCGCACGGTGCGCATCATCTCGCCGACGGGTGCCGCGTTGTCTGTCATCGACCTGACGGCCGATGCGCCGCTGGTGGCTGGCGACACCGTCACCTTCACGGTACGTGTCACCAATCTCTCCGATGCCGTTCCGTCGAGTGCCTTCTCCATGGAGTGCAGCTCGACCGATCTGACGCAGCTCTTGATTATCGATGGCGACGAGAGCTTCTCCGCCGTGTCGCCGTTGGACACGCTGGTGGGTGCCGCCGCCTTCCGTGCCGTGGTGAGCCCTACCGCCACCGACGGGGCACGTGTCATGGTGAACCTGCATATGATAGAGGGTACCGATACGTCGCTTTTTAGCACCTATGTGAATGTGCTGGCTCCTCGTCCTGTGGTAGCGCGTGCCACGTTGTCGCCCGAGGTGGAGCCCGGCGAGACGTCCACCCTGACGGTGACGGTGCGCAACGACGGTCACGCCCCTGTTGTAGGCGCCACCGTGTCGCTGCAGCATCCCTACAGCACGGCGACGGTGCTGACGGTGCCCTACACGGGTCTGGCTATCGCACCTGGCGACAGTGTTACGGTGACCTTCGATATCGCCTTTGCTCAGAATCTGGTGCCGAGTGCCGGCATCCCTTTCCTCTTTGAGATGAATCACGAGGGCGGCGTGTTCAGTCAGACACTCTCCTTCTCCTATGCCCATGTGATGGTTGTCGACTATGAAACGGGCGACCTGACGCAGATCATGAACTCCATGAACTCTCACCCGTGGGTTATCGACACGCTGGAGGTGTACGAGGATCGTTATGCGATCCGCTCCTCGCGTTCGCTGGGACACATGAGTTCGTCGAAGATGTCGCTGACCTATACCTCTGATTTCGCCGACTCCATCCGATTCTACGCTAAGGTGTCGTCCGAAAGCAATGGCGACTGGTTCACCTTCTCCATCGACGGACAGGAGATGCTGACGCTGTCGGGTGAAATCGATTGGACACGCTACGCCTTCCCGCTGCCGGCGGGCGAGCATACCTTCGTCTTCAAGTATCAGAAGAACTGGTGGCGCTCCTCGGGATCCGATGCGGTTTGGGTGGACAACATCATCCTGCCGGCCTCCATCCTGCCCACCGTCTACCTCTCCGACACTGTCTGTCAGCATAGCCAGTATACCTTCTTCGGCGAGCCTGTGGGCACCGATATGGTGGGTACGGAGCACTATGAGCATACCTCGTCGACGGAGATTACCTATCTTTCGTTGACGGTTCTGGAGGCACCGGGGGTCACGATTGCCGCCTCTTCGAGTGAGGTGCGTGCGGGCTCGGCGGTGCTGCTTGTTGCCAGCGGCGCCAACCGTTACGAGTGGAACACGGGTGCCACGGGGCCGCAGATCCAGGTGACGCCGACCGTTACCACCGATTACTCCGTGGTGGGCTACCAGGGCACCTGCTCGGCATCGGCAGCGATCACCATCCGTGTCACCAACGCCATCGACGAGACCGAGACACAGGCTGTGCGGCTCTATCCCAATCCGGCCTCCGATCGCTTTGTGGTCGAGGCGGCAGGTCTGCGCCGTGTCACGGTCTACGATGTCACGGGTCGTCAGATGATGGTGCAGGAGTCTTGCGCCGAAACGCAGGAGATTGCGACGAAAGAGTGGCCCGGAGGGGTCTACTTCGTGCGTGTAGAGACGCGCGAAGCTACCTGCTACCAGCGTGTGGTGCTGCAATAAGAGTATAAAGAAGTAGTATAATAGGGGGCGCGGATGCAGTATGCATCCTCGCCCCTATTATGTAAATTATTGAAATAATAATTTCTTGAATTCACAAATCCAACTTTGTCGGATTGTGAATTTTTTTTCAATGTAATTAAAATAAGTTGTATTTTTGTAGCCGATTTGGTTGAGTCGGATTTTATAAACAATACTGCCCTATGAAGAACAAGTACTATGATCTGATTGATCAGACTTTCGATTTTCCGCAGGATGAATTCCGTACCGAGGATGGCGAATTGTACTTCCACGACATCCCTTTGATGGAGATTATCAAGCAGTATGGCACTCCGTTGAAGATTACTTACCTGCCTAAGATAAGTAGTCAGATACAACGTGCAAAACGTCTGTTCAACGTGGCTATCGCCAAGACCGACTACAACGGATCCTATAATTATTGTTATTGTACCAAGTCGAGTCATTTCTCCTTTGTGTTGGAAGAAGCACTGAAGAACGACATCAATCTGGAGACTTCATCGGCGTTCGACATCAACCTCATCCAGGAACTCCACAATCAGGGCTTGGTGGACAAAGAGAAAGTTATCGTCTGCAACGGCTTCAAAAAGGAACTGTATGTACAGAATATCGTTGACCTCTTCGCCGACGGATTCTGCAATGTGATTCCTGTCCTAGACAACAAGAATGAGTTTGGCATCCTTGACCAATGCCTTCAAACTAAACTGGAATCCCCCGACAATTCAGAATTCAAAATTCAAAATTCAAAATTGAATTTGGGTATCCGCATCGCCTCGGAGGAGGAACCCAAGTTTGATTTCTACACTTCGCGACTGGGCATCCGGTATAACGACATTGTCAGTTTCTATGAGGAACAGATCAAGCCGAATCCGCGGTTCCGCTTCAAGATGCTTCATTTCTTCATCAATACCGGCATCCGCGACACGGCCTACTATTGGAACGAGTTGTCGAAATGTGTCAACGTCTATTGCGACTTGAAGAGGGTCTGTCCCGACCTGGATTCACTGAATATCGGTGGTGGATTTCCCTCCAAGACGTCGCTGGCTTCCTCCTACGACTACGAATATATGGCAGAGGAAATACTGGCGCAGATCAAAAATATCTGTTCCAACCGGGGTGTCGAAGAGCCCGACATCTACACTGAGTTTGGTTCCTTCACGGTAGGCGAGAGCGGTGCCACGCTCTACAGCATCCTCGACCAGAAGCAGCAGAACGACCGCGAGCTGTGGTACATGATCGACAGCTCGTTCATCACCACGCTGCCCGACACCTGGGGCATCAACCAGCGTTTCATCATGCTGCCCATCAACCACTGGGACTGCGAATACCAGCGTGTGTTCTTGGGCGGACTGACTTGCGACAGCGAGGACTACTACAACGCCGACTCGCACGCCAACGCTATCTTCCTGCCCAAGTTGCAGCAGGACGACCCGCTCTACATCGGCTTCTTCCACACCGGCGCCTACCAAGAGAGCCTGGGCGGCTACGGTGGCATCCAGCACTGTCTCATCCCCGCGCCCAAGCACATCATTATCGACAAAGACGAAGAGGGCAACTACACCACGAAGCTCTTCGCCAAGGAGCAAAGCCACAAGTCCATGCTGAAGATACTGGGCTATTAGTAACAGTTATCGTTGTAAACAGGCCGGGTGCGGTCCGCCTCGCGGAACGCCGCCGGCCGGTTTTCACTTGCTTACTTCACCACGCTGATGCGGTGGGCGGGGTGGTTGTCTACCTGCAACAGGTACACGCCTGTGGCAGGTACGTCGATGGTGTGCGTCGGGGTGGCGGTCTGGTGGTGCAGGATGCGTCCCTTGATATCGGTCAATGTGACGCGGAGTCCTTCTGCTCCCGTGAGGGTGATGCGTCCGTCGGCAATGGTGACGACAGTGTTGTCGAGACCGGCATCGGTAATGCCCTGCGGCGACTCGCCGTCTTCGCTGATGTTGAAGAATTCACGCCAGGCGTAGGCGGCGGCGTAGGCGTCGTGACTTCCTGCGGGGACGATGAGCGGGATGTTCTTATCCACATTCTCGAACGCGTTGACGTTGTTCACGGTGGGTGGTACGCTGTTGTGTGAGAAAATGTTTTCGAGAGAGGAGCAACCTTTGAAGGCGTAGGATGGTATGCAGGTGACGCTGGCACCGACGGTTAGCGTGGTGAGACTGGTGCAGTTTTGAAAGACAGGCTTCGATGTAGTTCCCATCTGGGTGCATTCAACGGCGTTGAATACAACGGATTGCAGCCCGCTGCAGTTGGCAAAGGCATTGGTGCGGATTTGGGTGATCGAGGCGGGAATCTCGATGGCGGTGAGTCCGCTGCATCCGTAGAAGGCTTCCGGAGCTATTGCGGTCACTGAATTGGGGATGATGACAGAGAGCAGGTCGCTGCATTCGTAGAAAGCACGGGAGTTGATGGTGGTGACCGGGTAGGTGTATCCGTCGTGGGTGACGGAGTCGGGGATCACCAAGTTGCCCGCAGGACGGACGTATCCGTTGTAGGGGTTGGATCCGGATCCCGCACATTCGACGGAGGCCTTGTTGTTGAGAGTACTGTAGTACAGTGTCTGTCCCGAGCTACAGACTTCGGAAAACTCGTGTGCGATGGCGCCGCCGGCCACCGACAGTAATGCGACAAAAAATACCAAGTGTTTCATTTCATGTATGTTTGGAGGTTGTAGTCTGCGCGGATTTTGTCGAGGATGCGGCACACGGTAGGGTAGATGTCGCCTTTTTCCGAGTAGTCGGCTTTGCAGGCGAAGTCGACGCGGTTTTCTTTGACCAGCCGCAGGGCGGTGGCTTTCTTGTCGGTCTGGCCGTAGACGGCTATGGAATGACCGCCCTGCTCCTTCACCACACTCATGCAGGGTACGTCCGTCTCGCCGTCGCCGAAATAAATCATCCGCTCGAAAGGCATCGGTCGCTCGTCGCGGGGCACATATTCGTTGACTCTGCTGTTGTCGCTTATCTCGCTAATACCCTTGTTGATTTTGAAGAGGAACTGAGTCTTCGTTGTGTAGTCGACGGCCACGGCGGGCCAGTAGGCGACGCCGTCGATGTTGTAGAGGAAGGAGCAGGCGTAGATTTTCTCGAATCGCTTGGCGATGGAGGTGCCTTCGATCATCTCTTTCAGCCCGGAGGAGTTGATGTAGTGTTTCACGTTGAGTCCGATGCTTTTGCCGTAGCGGTTGATGAGGTCGAACCACAGGATTACGCCGCGGTAGAACGCTATCTTGGTGCCAAACTTGCGGAAAGCGTCGCGTTTCAGCGAGAGGCCGTTGGCTTTTGCCTCCTGCAGCATCAGGTACATGTAGCAGAGGATGGGACTGGCGTCGTTGCTGACCGCCAGTTCCGCGGTCTTGCTCCAGAAGGCTTCGGGGTCTTTGCCGATGGCTTGCACAAAGCCGAACTCCTGCATGTTGCCGTGCGCCAGAGTCCCGTCGAAGTCGTAGACCAACGCTACATCGATATTTTTCTTCGCTCTCATAATGGGAGTTAAATTGAAGATTGTGACCGGTGACCTGTGAACGGTGATACGAATCAGGTCACGGATCACAGGTCCCTAATCCAGATGTATCTCGTGGAGCTCCACTTCGTAGATCATGGAGGTATAGGGCGGGATGACGCGGCTGCCTTTGGCGCCGAAGACCATTTCGTTGGGGAAGTAGAAGCGGTAGGTGGCGCCAGCCTGCATCATTTTGAGACCGATGCGCAGTCCGGCAAAGATGCCTTCGTTGAGTGCGACGGTGATGGGTCCGGAGGAGCCGTAGGTCTGGTCGAGGAGTTCGCCGGTGAGCATGTTGTAGCCGCGGTAGTCGAAGGTGACGCGCTGGTTGGCCTGGGCGCTATCGCCTTTGCCGACCTGCAGCACTTCGTAGAAGAAGCCGGCCGGACAGTAGCGGACGTTGGGGTGGGTCTGGATGAGCTCGGCGAAGTAGGCTTTCTCGAGCCGTCGTGCTTCCTCTTGTTTTTCGGCGACAATGCGCTGGTTGTTTTTGAAATCGGTGTAGCGGATGTAGTCGAGGGCCATCTGGTAGCTCTCCTCGTCGAGGGGCTGCTGCAGTCCCTGCATGGTGTGGACGAAGGCCCGGATGACGGTTTCGGGGTCGAGCGCCATGCTGTTCTGCAGGCAGGCGCGGGCCTGACTCTCGCCCAGGGCCCAGCTGAGGGTGTCGCGCCGTGTGTTGAGCTGCGGCGTATCGGTTTGGGCGTGGGAGACGGCCGGGGAAAGTAAAAGGTTAAAACTAAAAACTAAAAAGAATAACTTTTTCAATGTGTAAATGTGTTAATGCGTTAGTGGTATTGTCTTAACTATTTAACTACTATCTCCTTAACTCTGAAAAACAATTTTCATTTTCCTCTTCCTTGGAGGATGATTTTGACGGTATAGAGGAGTATTTTGATGTCGGTGGCGATGGACATGTTTTCGATGTAGAGGAGGTCGTATTGGAGTCGTTCGACCATTTCGTCGACGTTGCTGGCGTAGCCGTAGCGCACTTGACCCCAGGAGGTGATGCCGGGTTTGAGGCGCTGGAGCAGCATGTATTCGGGAGCGCGCTGGACAATGAGGTCGATGTAGTACTGTCGTTCGGGGCGGGGTCCGACCATGGTCATGGTGCCGCGGAGGACGTTGTAGAACTGCGGTATCTCGTCGAGACGCACGCGCCGCATGAAGCGTCCGAAGGGAGTGATGCGCGGGTCGTTGTCGCTGGAGAGTGCGGGGCCCGCCGATTCGGCGTCGATGTACATGGAACGGAATTTGTGCATGCGGAAAGGCCGTCCGTACTGCCCGATGCGCTCCTGGGTGTAAAAGACGGGACCGGGCGATGTGGCTTTGACGATGATGGCGGTGACGAGGTAGACGGGGCTGAGCAGCAGCATGGAGACAGAGGCGATGGCGACATCCATGATGCGCTTGAGGCTGTACTGCCACTCGGACATAAGTCGGTTGTTGATGGTGATGAGTGGCGAGTGGAAGACGTTGTCGACTTTGACGTGGCCCACGAGCAGGTCGCGGGTGTCGGGGGTGATGCGAAGGATGAGGTCGTTGATGCTGTTGACGGTGAGGATGACGTCGCGGATGGATTCTTTCTCGTTGTCTTCGATGGCGATGATGACCTCTTGGATGCGGTTGTCTTCGATGATGGAGCGGCATTGCGAGAGGCTGCCCAGGTGTGGCATGACGCCTTGCAATCGGGTGTCGACGGCGGCGGTGTCGGCGGGCTGGAGCGAGAGGAAGCCGACGAAGAGGTTGCCGGTGTAGACCTCCTGGTTTTCGAGGTCGATGTAGGTCTTGTAGGCGTTGGGGCCGGAGCCGATGAGCAGGGTGGGAAATCCTATCTTGCGCGAGTGGACCTGCTTGACGGTGTGGGTGGTCTGGATGAGACGCACGCCGTAGGTGAGGAGGAAGTGGACGACGAGCAGGAAGAGGAAGGAGATATAATAGTATTTATAGGATCGTATCTCGTCGTCGAGCATGATGGCGAAGAAGAGCACGGTGACGCCGATGAGGCTGGCGACAGCGGTGTCGCCCAGCTCTTTGAGGCGCGATTTGCGGAGGGTTTTGCGGTAGCTGCCCTGGATGGCGTAGAGGGCGAGCCATCCAGCCGGCACGAGGATGAGTCCCAGCCAGTAGTTGGCGTCGGTGACGAGTTGGCTCCACTGGTTCATGGGGATGCGGTCGACGCCACTTTTCCGGAAGTAGAAGAAGAGGGACCAGGCTATCATGGCGGTCAACAGGTCGCCAATGAGGTATCGGTATTTCAGTTTGCGTTCAGTCACGAGAGAGGGGAGGTGGTGGGGTTGTTGAATTGTTGGGGGGGTGATTAGTAGGTCCAATCACTATTCACTAATCACTATAGAGTGATTATTTTGAGGTTGTCGATGTAGGTGTAGCCGTTGGTGTTTTCGAGGTCGAGGGTGCGGAAGACGATGTGGAATTCGGGGTAGTGGTTCATCTGCGACCAGAGTTTGCCCAGGTTGATGTAGATTTTGGTCCACTCCTGGGTGGGATAGAGGTTGATGGCGTAGTAGGTGTAGTCGGTACCGCCGGCGGTGATGGGGCTGCGCATGCCGATGCGGAATTCGACGTCGGTGCGGTAGTCCATCTCAAGGTAGAGATATTTGGATTTGTCGTTGACCACCATGCTGTCGGTGATTTCAAGGTAGGTGCCGTTGCTGCCCGCCGTGGTGGGGATGCGCACATAGCCGGTGCCGCTGCGGGCGCCGGCAGCGTCGTTGGTGATCCATTCGTATCGCCCTTCGGTGAGCCGGATGGAGGAGGCCAGGGGCTCGAAGTTCTCGAAGTAGAGTTCGCCGATGCGGTCGGTGCCCCAGTAGGAAACGTCGACGGAGGAGGTGTTGGTGGTAGCGTCGTAGGTGCCCAAGCGTGTTGTTTCGCCGGTGCGGAAGTTGACGTTGTGGCTGGTGTCGCACTGCAGGTAGCTGTAGTAGATGCGGGTGGAGGCGATGCCGTTCTGTTTGACCACGGGACGTGCCACCACGTAGTCGGCCACGCCGTCGCGGAGGACGGGGACATGGCAGGGGAGCTGGAAGGTGCCGAGGGTGGTCTCTTTGCTGTCGCCACGGAAAAGCGCGATGAGTTCGACGGCGTCGATGTCGCTGGTGTGCCAACCGCTGTTGCGGGTGTTTTCGCCGCTGGCGGCACGCACGACATGGATGCTGTCGAGCTGGAGCCAGGCGGGACTGGTGACGTCGCCCTCAAACTTCTTGCAGCCCGTGAAGAGGAGGCAGAGCAGCAGGAGGCTGAGGATTGGGAGTTGAGATTTGAGGGTCATGAAGGGGTATTGAGGGTTGAAGGGTTTAAGAGTTGAAGGGTTTAATGGGGGTGGTGGGTCTAATTGGTCCAATAGGCCCTTGGGTCTAGTCATTATTAAAACGCATTTAGTCTTTTTTTCGTATTTTTGCATAGTACTTTTTTATTCATACTGGTATGAAAGAACTCTCGATGCACGTTTACGATTTGATGGAGAACTCGACGGCGGCGCAGGCTAAAGACGTGTGGCTCACCATTGAAGACCGTATTAGTGAAAATCTCTTCCGCTTCACTATCCGCGACAACGGCAAGGGGATGTCGCCCGAATTCCTGGCGAAGGTCACCGACCCCTATACCACCTCGCGCACGACACGCAAGGTGGGGCTGGGGCTGCCGTTGATTAAGATGAATACGGAGAACTGCGGCGGCGGAATGACTCTCGAGAGCGAGCTGGGCAAGGGTACAACCCTGCGTTTCTGGTTTCAGCACGACCACTGGGACCGTCCGCCGATGGGCGACCTGACGGGCACGCTGGTGATGCTGGTGAGTCAGCACGAGGATATCCACTTCGTGATCCGCTATGTCACCGACAAGGGAGAGTTTGTGTTCGACACCGATGAGATCAAGGAGGCGCTGGGTGGTATGAGTATGAACGACCTGACTATCATCCGCTACCTGAAGGAGATGGTGGCGGAGAATCTGCAGGAGATAGGGGCGAATGAGTGATTGTTGAACTGTTGGGGGTGAAATGTTGAGAGGTTATTGATAATTGATACATGAAACGGATAGGGGTTCTTTCGGATACGCATGGTTATTTGGCTCCGCAGGTGTTCAGTTTTTTTGAGCAGTGCGACGAGCTGTGGCATGCCGGCGACTGCGGCCCCGGTGTGGTGGAGCAGCTGCAGGCGTTCCGTCCGCTGAAGGCGGTGTTTGGCAATGTGGACAATGCCGACCTGCGCATGCTGTTTTCTGAGACAGCGCTCTTCCGTTGCGAGGGTCTGAAGGTGCTGATGACGCATATCGGTGGCTGGCCTGGCCACTATCCGCCGGCGATGGCGCGACTGCTGGAGAAGGAACGGCCGGATATCTTTGTGTGCGGACACAGCCATATATTGAAGGTGATGTACGACCACCAGTACAACCTGCTGCATATCAATCCCGGAGCCGCTGGACGGCAGGGGTTCCAGCGGGTGTCGACATTGGTGCGCTTCACGATAGACGGCACACCGAAGGATTTGGAAATATTGGATTTCGATAAATTTCCCACGACATAAATACTTTTTTATCCATATCTCCGTTTTTATTATTTAATGAATTAACATCTAATTATTATTGATATGAAAAAACTGATGCTTTTCGTTGCAACGCTGGCACTTACCGCCTCTACGCTGGTTGCACAGAACACTTTCAAAGGTATTGTGAAATATAAGGTAGAGTCGACCGGCGAGGTGGCTTTCCAGGTTCCCGCCGAGGCTGCCACCGCCGAAATCAAGGTGTCGGGCGACATGCTGTACACCAAGAGTGCCATTTTTATGGATTCGCCGATGTCGGAAGATGTGCTGGTGCAGGGTCTCAAGACAACGCAGTGCATGAATCTGAGCCAGCTGATTGGCTATCTGCGCAGCAACGGCAGCGAATTCACCTATCAGGGCGACGGCAAACTGATTATCGAGGCCACGCAGAACCGTTCTTCGCTGGACAGCCTCACGATTGTCGACACCGAGCCGGGACACTACTACTATGAGTATGTGCAGGGCGAGACCAAGGACATTGCCGGTATGGCTGCCAAGAAGGTCATCATGCACGCTTACGATGCCGAAGGTGTTGATCACCCCACCGAGATGTGGTACAGCGACGAGATGGGTCCGGAGTTCAACGTGCTGTTCAACGGTGTGAAAGGTATTCCGCTGCAGTGCACGGTGAAAGTCGGCGAGGGTCGCGCGATCACCTATACCGCCACCGAGATTGTGAAGGGTAAGGTGAAGGACGCCGACTTCCTGCTGCCCGACGGTTACGAAAAACTCCCCGAGGAGGAGCTGGGTACCCTCATGCAGGAGATCCAGGAGGAGCTGGAACTGTTGCAGGAGTAGTGATTAATGGTTATTGGTTATAGGTTATTGAATAGAGATGGCCAAGGGTAAGAAGAAGTCGGTGAAGCCCACCCCGAAGTTTGTCGAGTGGTGGCGTTCGCAACGCGGACGGCGTCTGCGTGGTGCGGTGTATGTGTTGTTTAGCATATTCACGTTTGTCGCCATGCTTTCGTTTTTCTTCAGCGGTGCCGACCACGACGGCAACTGGATGGGTGTGCTGGGCTACAAGCTGGCGGCCTTCTTCTCGAAGTCTCTCTTTGGCATCGGCTCTATCGGCCTGCTGTTTTTGCTGTTCCTCTACGGCATACGCCTGTTGGGACGCGACCTGCTGCCGTGGCAGCGCACGGTGTGGTCCACCCTGTTCTGGGTGATATGGCTCTCCACGATGCTGGGCTACATCGCCGGCGTGTGGGTGAAAGACAACGAGATGTTTGAGTACAGTGCCGGTATTGGCATTATCTTTGCCGAAGCACTGCACCATCTGCTCCGTTGGGCTACGCTGGTGCTGCTGCTGTTCCTGGCCGTCGTGTTTCTTATTTTTGTCCACAAGGTGCATTTCAAGATGCCCAATTTGTCAAAGTTGATACCGTCGCGTCCCGAGCGGCCGCAGGCGGTGGCGGAGGACAAGAAGAAAGAGTCTGCAGCCGATCTGCAGCCGACCATCGTCGACGATTTCGGACTCGACGACGCGGACCCTTTCGAGAATGTCGCTGAGGTAGAGCCAGAGCCTGTTCCTGAGGAAGAGGACCCTTCGGTGGATTTCAACCCGAAAGACGACCAGACCTTTGGGCTGGACGATGAGTTTGTCAGACTGGTGGAACAGGTGCAGCGCAAGCCGAAGGCGCCGTCGCAGCCGGCGGAGGCGTCGGAACCGCAGGTGCTGCCCGTGGAGCCGTCGGACAGTCAGCCCGTTGCGCCAGTCCATACGGACGAGGTGGCGTTCAAGATTGTGGACAATCCGGTGAGCGACACGCCTGCCGTGGATCCGGAGCCCGAGGCGGAGGAACCTCGCTACGGGTCGCTCGACTCGCTGTATGACCCGCATTGGGAGCTGCGTGATTTCCAGATGCCCAGCACCGATATGCTGCAGGACTGGGAGAAACAGAATGTGCAGGTGACCAGCGAGGAGCTGGTGGCCAACAAGGATCGCATCGTTTCGACACTGCGCGACTACGGCATCGAGATTGTCGAGATTGCCGCTTCGCCGGGACCGACGGTCACGCTTTATGAAATCAAGCCGGCGCCAGGCGTGCGCATCTCGAAAATTAAGTCTTTGGAGGACGATATCGCCCTGTCGCTGTCGGCGCTGGGCATCCGCATCATCGCCCCCATCCCCGGCAAGGGCACGGTGGGTATCGAGGTTCCCAACACCAAGCCGCAGGTGGTGTCGATGAAGACCATGCTGGAGAGCAACGCTTTCCGCAACAGCGGCAAGATGGCGCTGCCGGTAGCGCTGGGCAAGACCATCTCGAACGAGCCCTTTGTGACCGACCTGGCCAAGATGCCCCACCTGCTGATGGCAGGTGCCACGGGTACGGGTAAGTCGGTGGGCTTGAATGCCGTCATCTCGTCGCTGCTCTACAAGAAACATCCGTCGGAGCTGAAATTTGTGATGGTCGACCCCAAGAAGGTGGAGCTGTCGCTCTACAGCAAGATCGAGCGGCACTACCTGGCCAAGCTGCCCGACAGCGAGGAGGCCATCATCACCGACGTGAAGAAGGTGGTGCGCACGCTCAACTCGCTCTGCATCGAGATGGATCAGCGCTACGACCTGCTGAAGATTGCGCAGGTGCGCAAGATTACGGAGTACAACGACAAGTTTATCCACCGTCAGCTCAACCCCGAGAACGGGCATCGGTTCTTGCCTTATATTGTGTTGGTTATCGACGAGTTTGCCGACCTCATCATGACGGCGGGCAAGGAGGTGGAGACTCCCATCTGCCGTCTGGCGCAGCTGGCGCGTGCGGTGGGCATCCACTTGATTATCGCCACGCAGCGACCCACCACCAATATCATCACGGGTACCATCAAGGCCAACTTCCCGGCGCGTATCGCCTTCAAGGTGACCAGCGCCATCGACTCGCGTACCATCCTCGATACCAGTGGCGCGCAGCGCCTTATCGGTCGTGGCGACATGCTTATCTCGCTGTCGGGATCGGACATGGTGCGTCTGCAGTGCGCCCTTATCGAGACTGAAGAGATCGACAGTTTGGCCGACTTCATCGGTCAGCAGCGGGGCTATCCCGACGGGTTCTTGCTGCCCGAATATCTCGACGAGAACGAGGAACCCAACAAGGAGTTCGATCCCAACCAGAAAGACGAGTTCTTCAACGATGCCGCCCGCTTGGTTGTGGCGTCGCAGTTTGGCTCCACTTCGCTGCTCCAGCGCAAGTTACAGCTTGGCTACAACCGTGCCGGCCGTATCATCGACCAGTTGGAGGCGGCGGGCATCGTGGGCGCCTACAACGGTTCCAAGCCCCGCGAGGTGCTCATCCACGACGATATGGAACTGGAAGAGAAACTGAGAGAGTTGTGATTAGTGGCCAGTGATCAGTGGCCAGTGGCCAGCTCGTACTTCTTAGCTCTTACTTCTTACTTCAAATTCATTCCCACTCGCAGCCTACGAAATACTCCTGGCCGGATTGGTATTTCATGTTGGCGCAGCTGCCGCCGTTGGAGTCCTCCACTTCGCTCTTGGAGAAATAGACGATGGTGCCGCTGTTGTGGAGGCAGGCACACTGCTTGCGGCATCCTGTCAGCAGGCTGCATGCGGCACAAATTCCTGCCACAAAAAGAATGGATATGACGCGTCGTTTCATATATTTTTGATGTTTTTTGTAATATTGGGTTGGGCGTACACAGGGGTACGCCCCTACGAATATGTCGTGTGTATTGCCTTAACTACTTAACAACTCAACTACTAAAATTCAATAACCAATAACCCATAACCAATAACCAATCATTCGCCTTAACTACTTAACTCCTGTCTACTTAACTACTTGTTGCCGAACCGGCTTCTTAAACTCCTTCCACCACACCAGTGCGAGATAGGGCAGCAGCAGGCTGCAGCGTACGGCGGTGTTGGCGACGGGGTTGGGCAGCTGGATTAGCTGGATGCCGTAGAACAGCAGGATGGCTACGGAGAAATAGAGTGCTATCTGTCCTACAGGGTAGGGGACCTTGTAGTGGCGCTGGCCGATGCAGTAGGAGAGCACCATGCAGACGCCGTAACCCACAAAGCCGCCCCAGGCGCAGGCCATATAGCCGTAGCGCGGCACGAAGAGGAAGTTGACGGCCAGCATGGCCACACAGCCGATGGCCGACATGATGGCGCCCCACCAGGTTTGCTCGGTGAGCTTGTACCAGAACGACAGGTTGAAATAGATGCCCATGAAGATTTCCGCCATCATGACGATGGGCACCACCTGTAAACCTTCCCAGTACTGCTCCTGGATGATGTAGCGCAGCACGTCCATTCCGCAGGCTACACAGAGGAAAGCCAGCAAGGTGAAGATGATAAAATACTTCATCACCTTGGCTTGCGACTCCTTGCTCTTGCTGTCGCGGCTGTTGCCGAAGACGAAGGGCTCGTAGGCGTAGCGGAACGCCTGGGTAATCATGGCCATAATCATGGCTATCTTGACGCAGGCACCGTAGATGCCCAGCTGCACCTCGCCTTCGTGGCCCGACACGATGAATCGGAAGCAGATTTTGTCTGCCACCTGGTTGAGGATGCCCACCACGCCCAACAGTAGCAGCGGCCAGGTGTAGCGTAGCATCTGTTTGAGCAGCTGGCGGTCGATGCCGAAGCGCAGGTTTCGCAGTTCGGGCAGGAAGCCCAGTGTGATGCTGGCGGTGCATATAAGGTTGATGGCGAAGACGTAGCGTACCAGGTTGTTGCCGTCGTACCACCCCATCAGCGGGGCGCCCTGTGCCGCCAACTTGGGTGCCAGCAGGAAGACGAAGAGGTTGAGTCCGATGTTGGCGACGATGAAGGCCAGTTTCAGTATGGCGAATTTCCAGGCGCGTCCTTTGTGGCGCAGCCAGGCAAACAGGATGGCTTGGAAGGCGTCGATGGCGACGACGGCGGCCATCATACGCAGGTATTCCGGATGGGCGTCGTAGCCCAGCGTGTGGGCGATGGGGGTGGCGAACAGCAGCACAAGGGCCACAAAAACGGCGGCCACGGTGCCCACACTGCTCAGCGCGGTGGAGAAAGCCCGCCGGTCGTCGACCTCCGGCTTGTTGGCGAAGTAGAAGAAGGTGGTCTCCATGCCGAAGGTCAGAATCACCAGCAGCAGGGCCGTGTAGGCGTAGATGTTGGTGATGATGCCGTAGTCGCCACTGGCGGCGGCGATTTTATAGGTATAGAGCGGCACCAGCAGGTAGTTGAGGAACCGGCCGACGATGCTGCTGAGTCCGTAGATGACGGAATCGGAGAGAAGTTTTTTCAGGGAATGAGCCATAGAAAAATAACTTGAAAACAGTTGTTTTATTGTTTTCGCTGTTCAGATTTCTTTTCGTACCTTTGCATCTACGCACTAAAGCACTAATGCATTAACGCATTGATGCACTAACACTTTTCCACACTAACGCACTCCCACACTCCCACATTAACGCATTCCCACATTCCCATATTCATGAACGTTCATATTGTACAACACGACATTTTGACGGCGCGTCCCGAGGACAACCTGCGCTGGATTCTCGACGAACTTGAAACGCCTGCCTCGCGCGACGCCCTGCTCACCGTTTTCCCGGCCTGCACACTCTGCGGCTATCCCCTCTATGCGGCGGCGGCTTACACCGACCTGCAGAAACGTGCCCAGGCGGCACTGCAGCAGCTGGTGGCGCACTCCGAACACCGCGCATTCCTGGTGGGCATGCCGCTGCAGATTCAGGACAAGGGACTCTGCAACGCCATCGTGTTTATTCAGAATAACGCCATTCGTGGCATCGTGACCAAGAAATACCTTGCTCCCGACGAGCAGAAATATTTTGTCCGCGGCGACGGTGTGCAGCTGATCCAGTTCCAGAACCAGCAGATAGCCATTGGTTTCTACGAGGACCTGAAGGAGCTGTCCAAGTCGCACACGGCGCAGCCCGACATGGTCATCTGCTGCGGCTGCAACGCTTTCGACTACAACAAGCCCTATCGCATCCGCTACCGTATGACCAAGATAGTGGAGAACCTCAACGCCTCGCTGGTCTTCGTGAACCGCATTGGCGGCGAGGGTTCGCTGCTCTATGCTGGCGGATCCATGGCGCTCAACGCTGCCGGCGGTGTGCTGGCCCAGCTGCCCTATTTCGAGGCGGCGGCAACCACTGTCGACTTGCAGGAGCTGTCGGCTTTGGCCGACGACCCCAAGCCCGAGGCGGTGGAGTTGGTGTACAAAGGACTGGTGATGGGTCTGCGCGACTATTTTGTCAAGAACGGTCTGCGTCGTGCCGTGCTGGGTCTCAGTGGCGGCGTCGACTCGGCACTGGTCTGCACCTTGGCGGTCGACGCACTGGGTGCGGAGAATGTCCACGGCATCCTCATGCCGTCGCAGTATTCTACCGACCATTCGGTGGCCGACGCCGAGGCGCTGGCGCACAATCTGGGCATTCAGTATGACATCGTCCCCATCAAGCCGCTGTTCGACACGCTGCGCGAAACGATGCATCCTGTCTTTGGCAGCCTGGCCGAGGATGTCACCGAGGAGAACATGCAGGCGCGTCTGCGCGGCGTCATAGTGATGAGCTACGCCAATAAGTTTGGTGCGCTGACGCTCAACACCACCAACAAGAGTGAGGCGGCGATGGGATACGGCACCCTTTACGGTGACAGCTGTGGCGCGCTGAGCGTCATCGGTGACCTCTACAAGACCGAGGTCTACGAGCTGTGCGACTATATCAACCGCGACGGGGAACGCATCCCGCGGCACACCATCGAGAAGGCTCCTTCCGCCGAGCTGCGTCCCGGACAGAAAGACAGCGACTCGCTGCCCGACTATGCCGTGCTCGATGCCATTCTCAACCTGCATATAGAGGAACAGCTCTGTGCCGAAGAGATCGTGGCCGAGGGCTATGATGCTGATTTGGTGGAGCAGGTGCTGCGCAAGGTCCGCATCAATGAGTGGAAACGCCTCCAGTTCGCTCCGCTGCTGAAGGTGTCGCCCATGAGTCTCACCCTCGAACGCCGCTGGCCGATAAGTTAAAAAAGTACAACGCACCCCGAGTCAGAACTACGTTTGGCGCTTACTTCTAACTTCCCATGTCTCCTCTTGAACTGGCTGAGCATTTTGTCAACGAGACCTCCCATTCGCTTTTCCTGACGGGCAAGGCAGGGACGGGAAAGACCACTTTTCTTCGTCATATTGTTGAAACGACGGCCAAACGCCATGTGGTGGTGGCGCCGACAGGTGTCGCTGCCATCAATGCGGGTGGCGTCACGATACATTCGTTCTTTCAGCTGCCGTTCTGTCCCTATCTGCCCGATGTACCCGAGTTGGTGACAGAATACCAAGCGAGGGGTCGCCACAGTCAGCTGCGCAAGAACAAGATAGACATTATCCGTACCCTCGAGCTGCTCATCATCGACGAGATTTCGATGGTGCGTGCCGACCTCCTCGACGCCATCGATGCGGTGTTGCGACGGGTGCGTCGGTCGTCGCAGCCCTTTGGAGGGTTGCAGCTACTGTTGATTGGCGACCTGCACCAGCTGTCGCCCGTCGTTACCGACAGCGAGCGTCCTTACCTCGAGCGGGTCTATGCGTCGCCCTATTTCTTCAGCAGCAAGGCGTTGCGATTCATGCGCTACGACATCATTGAGCTGACGAAGGTGTTCCGCCAACAGGATGCCGCTTTCGTCAACCTGCTCAACCAGGTGCGTTCGGGTCATCCCGACGCCGCAACGCTGGAGGCGCTCAACGCGCGCCTGCAGCCGGCAGGGAAACAGGAGGCGCCCAGGCGGGGACTTTTCTGTCGCCGCACTGCGGATCCGGAACCAATCCTGCTGACCACCCACAACCATCAGGCCGACGCTGTCAACCAGCGCCACCTCGACGCATTGTCGGGGCGCGCATACACCTTCGACGCTCTTGTCGAGGGGAACTTCCCGTCGGGCTCGACGCCCGCCGACCCACATCTGGTGCTGAAAGAGGGTGCCAGGGTGATGTTTGTCAAAAATGACAGCTCGGGCGGCCGACGCTACTATAACGGCAAGATGGGTGTAGTGACCGATATCTCAGCGTCGGACGACGGCTACGAGGTGGAGGTGACCGACGACGAGGGCGAACGGCTCGTGGTCAATCGGGAACAGTGGGAAAATCTACGTTATGAGATAGCGGACGACAAGAGTATCCGTCAGCAGGTCGACGGTGTCTTTCGGCAGTTGCCGTTACGGCTGGCCTGGGCGGTGACTATCCACAAGGCGCAGGGTCTCACCTTTGACCGTGTGGCGGTCGATGCCTCCGCGGCGTTCACCTACGGACAGGTTTATGTGGCGTTGAGTCGCTGTCGCAGCCTGGAAGGACTGACATTGCGGTCGCCTATCAGCGCGCACTGTGTGCCCGACAACGTCGAGGTGGACCGCTACTATCAGTCTGCCGCGCCGGTCGACCAGTTGTCGCTGTCGCTCGATGGCTACAAGCGGCAGTATCGGCTGCAGCTGCTCAACGAGCTGTTTAGCATGCGGGCGCTGGTTCATTGTAGCGAGCGACTCGATACGCTTTTCAATCGTCATCTGCGGACACTTTATCCCGACCAAGCCGATCGGTTTCACAGTCATTATGAAAAGATGGCCCAGTTGGGCGAGGTGTCTGACCGCTTCGCTGTGCAGCTGACACGCCTTGTCGCCGAGGGCGACGAAACGGCGCTGGCCGAGCGTATCGCCAAGGCTTGCCGCTATTATATCGACACGCTGACGCCGTTGGTTGCCGATTGGAGTAAGCTGTCCAACCTCGATGTCGACAACAAGGAGTTGTCGGACAACTATACCGATTTAGTGGCGCAGCTGTCCCAGCTGTTGCGGGTGCGGATGCAGTGTCTCAATCAGGTGATGCGAGACGGTTTCTCGGTCAGTGCTTACCAGCACACCAAGGCGGTGGCTATGCTCGATGACGACCGTCGCAAGTCAGAGCAGGGGAGTGGCCGTCGCTCAGAGAAAAAGGAGACCGATACCAGCGGCGCTCCCGACGATTTGGTGCAGCTGCTGCGTGAATGGCGCCGCGAAGAGAGTAAACGACAGAATGTTGCGGCCTATCATGTACTGACGCAGCGAGCCTTGATGGGTATTGCCGCCGCCATGCCCACCAACGAGAAACGACTGGGCGCAATCTATGGCGTGGGGAGCAAAATCGTTGCTCGTTACGGGAAAGCAATCCTCGACATTGTCACTGATTACCGCGAATCGCAAGGTTTGTGGTAGGTTGTTATGTCTGTGACAACCAGTATGTATACGGTGGTATTGAAAGTTTTTTTGAAAATTTATTTTGCCACAATGAAAAAATGTTGTACTTTTGCAAATCGAAAACAGTTGGGGTATTAGCTCACTTGGCTAGAGCGTTTGACTGGCAGTCAAAAGGTAATCGGTTCGATTCCGATATACTCCACAAAAGAAAGGTCTCCCAAGAGACCTTTTCATTTTGAAAGATGGATCCTTTTGTACGGGGCACGTCATTCAAAACAATATCTGGGGTAGTAGCTCATCTGGTAGAGCATTTGGTTCGCAATCAAAAGGTAGTGGGTTCGAGTCCCATCTACTCCACCAAAAAAGGCTTCCAAACGGAAGCCTTTTTCATTTTGTATTATTTTTGCACCCTACACCGCACTGCGTTTGGTGTGGGATTGATAGAATGCCGGGCCTTTGTATATTATATATGTTTTCGCGTAAGGTAGGGGAGAACGGTAAATAATACCTCATTATTTCTTATTAGTTGATATTGTTTTTTTACCTTCTCAAAATACACTAAAAACAACCGCCATATCCAACAAATCTTCTAAAATATGATCAAATTATGACCAACCTATTTTACCACTGATTATGATATAATAACGCACTCTTTTTTTACATAACGAGAAACCTTTATTGTTATTGCATTGTTTCCTCTGCTATGTTGTTTTAATTTACTACTTCAATCTGATTATATCACTCCACCTTGTAGTGGGGTTCTTGCTCCTGAAATCGTGCTTGATTGAGTTTGCAAACACCTCTGCTTTTCCTTGCTCGTTTTTCTGTCGGTACTGCTGTGCTGCAAGGATGACAGTCTCCGTTCCATTGACCTTGTTTATTCGGTCTATCACCTTGTCCAACGACTTCAACTTCTCGAATCTTTCGGCGTTGATGTCAAAGAGATTTAACTGGATGGGTGATGTGGGAGCAATGCCCATAACAATCACACCTGCTTTCTTGTACTGATATCCTTCCTTGTAAATCTCATTTAAGACCCCGTGGGCGGATTTTACTATCGTGGTGGTGGAATTGGATGGTGTGGGTAGAGATTGCTCCTTAAACTGCCAATATTGGGGCAAATCGTCCCTGAAATAGTTTGTGTTTAGGAAAACCCCGACGATGGATGCCACCGTGTTCTGCTGCCGGAGTTTTTCTGCACATCGGGCAGCATAGTTTGCAACGTGTATCTTATGGTCTCCAAATCGGAAATCATCCCGTTGAAACTACGACTGGTGCAGATGCTCTTTTTCTTAGCCATAGCCTCGTTGGGAACACAGTCTTCTCCATTCAACTCCGCCCAAGTCCGATATATCACCACGTTGTTGAACGTGGCATTCAATGCCTCTTTTGACATCGAGGCAAACTCGTATGCAGTGTGTATTCCGAGAGATTCAAGTTTGGCGGCATATCTTCTACCGATGCCCCATACATCATCAACTGGATAAAGTTTCAATGCCTTTATTCTCTTCTCATCAGAGTCAGTCAAGCAGCAGTGTCTATATCCCGAGTGTTTCTTTGCAAAATGACTCGCCATCTTTGCAAGTGTCTTGTTCGGTGCAAGACCGATAGAGACGGGAACACCCACCGATTTCTTGATACGGTTGTGCAAGTTCTCTCCCCATTGTTTGAGGTCGATACGTTCCATACCGCCGAGATAGACAAAACACTCGTCTATTGAATAACGGAAGTATTGGGGTGCTTCTTGTTTGATTATCTCAACGACACGACCTGTCAATTCTCCGTACAACTCATAGTTGGACGAGAAGACAGCAATCTTCTGGTCTGGGAACTGCTCTTGAAGTTGAAAGTAGGGAAGTCCTGCCTTTATACCGAGTTTCTTTGCCTCATTCGACCGTGCAACGATGCATCCGTCATTGTTGGATAGAACAACAACAGGTTTCCCGTTCAAATCAGGTCGGAAAACCCTCTCACAGGATACATAACAGTTATCACAATCTATGATGCCGTACATAGGTCATTTCTTCCAGTTTCGGATTGTCCAAACCACCACTCCCCACACCTCGAAATCGTCAGAGTCGTTGATTCGGATGGGCTGGTACTTCTTGTTTGCAGGACGAAGTTCTATGTATCCTTCCGACTTATGGGTGAGGTCAAGAAACTTGATGGTGAATTCGTTATTCACGAAGGCAACAATCACATCTCCGTCTGATGCCTCTGCACTTCGGTCAATGATTGCAATGTCTCCGTCGTTAATACCGGCATCAACCATACTGTCACCATCGACTCGACCATAGAAAGTTGCTTCAGGGTGTTTGATTAAGTCTCGGTTGAAATCCAATGTCTCGTGCTGATAGTCCTCTGCTGGGGAGGGGAAACCTGCCTTGATGGAGTAAGCGAGCTGTAATTCGAGCTCTTTATTAAACTCACTCGGTATTATGTGGATTTTTGACATATCTCTTCTAAAAGTAATTACCTTGTTTTCTTATCGAATCCATCCTCCCAATAACAACTTCACTCTCAATACCATCAATATTCCAATGATGATGTATATTCCCTTTATCTTTATCAAGAATATTATAATCCATAGCATAGGGTTTGCCATTTTTGAACCAGTACTTCTCCTCAATTGCTAGATATGCACTACAACAACCGGTCAATGATATACATTTTGTCTTTTTGTCAAACGAAAAGACAGTACGGCACAGTCCTTCCTCCATCCTGTCAAAAGGAACATTTCGGACCCGACAAATTCCAATTTCACCAATTTTGTATATAGTGAAATCTTCACAGTCAAGACAGTCACCATATTCCCTTTGTGGTTTTATAAACCCACACACTACCAGTTCCAATTCTCCGTCAAAATCCATATCCTCGAAGTATAGAAGATTATGCCAGTCTATCTTCTGTGTGATGGATGTGATGTGAGTATTGTGTATGAATTGAGTATCTTTCTCTGTAAGACCCTCCAAACGCCAAGGTTCCCATTGGTCGAAACTGATAGTTTGTTGAAAAGAGAGTGTTTCCCCGTCTTTTGACAAATAGAAATCCGTGATGAAGAACGAACTACCCTCTTCTTCTTGTTTACAGTGCATCAATATATCATAACCATAAACAGGAGTGTCGTATTTAATCCAAGTTGCAGTAGTCCCATCACAACCAACGGTTGTATCCATTTTGACCTGACTCATTTGGGTGTTACTACACCCAACAAGTACCAAAAGTCCTATGGCAATGATTATTATCCGATTCATACCTCAAAGTTATTTCTTAAACAATTCAACGACTGACATCAGTTCAGTCGGTTTAGGAAAGCGAATGCTATTCCCTTTGGAGTAATACATAGAGTTCATTATTGAGTGTAGTTTTGAAGATGACCAGTTGCAGTACCCATCATTGACATCAACCACTTCTTCATTTATCTTTACCCCACTTATACCAACCATACCATCTCCCATCTGCCAACTGCTTAAATTATCCCTATTTAGTCCATACTTCTCTACATCGTTAGTATCATAGTAATTTGTGAAACAATAGTAGTTTACTTTTTCGACGAACTGACCGTTATGTGGATTTTGGACATTAAACAATTATCTTTTTTGTTCTAAATCGGAAATATCTTTTTTTGTGTGATTAGACAAAAACTCTGCTGGAATCTTCAAACCGTGTCTGATACAATATTGCATAATTTTTTTATAATCACTATCCGATATGTCTGCATAATCAAAATCCCAGCAATAGCAATAAGCCGAATCGGTTTTTTCTATGTGAAGAACTTGTCTTCCCATATATTGATTGAGACCTTTTATTTTCTTCTTCTCAATAGTTTCGTTTGCCCAAGGATAGATATATTTATAGCCAACATATCCAAGAACAAATATTAAAATACAAATTAGTGTACTCATATTCTTTTTATTGTGGTGTTATAAGACTCGAAAAATTTCAGTTTTTAATAATCTATATCGTTATCTTCCAATTGGTTTTCCAAATCACTCTTTAAGTCTTCTAATTCATAGTAATCCATCGGATAATCAAGAGTATTGTCCGGGTCTATATCATTCTCTTCTAATAGACCTTGTAAGTATTCACACTCATCCCATAACTCCTGGTAATTGCTACGAGAACTACCACTATTTCTACGAGGAACATAATATTCTTGGTCGTGATTTGTGTATGAGACATTTCCATACTCATCGTAGTATGTCCAAACCCCAACTTTCGAGTTATTGGACAACTGTCCTGTCGCCATCATTCTACCACTCTCATAATACATCTTACATACGCCAGTACAAATGCCCATTGACCAATTCTTTGTCATTCTCAATCTACCATTCTCATAATATTCCTTTGTCAAACCATTTAACTTTCCTTCCTTGCAATAATAGATAGATTCAACCTTTCCGGATTCATAATATACCTGTTGTAATCCTTCAAACAAATTGTCTTTGTAGTTACCAACAAAATGCTTTTTCCCACTTTCATAATATTCACAATACTTACCTGAAACAAGTCCGTCTTTATAATATGTTTTCACTTTAATATTACCATTCTCATAATAACTCATATACTCACCGTGTATTCTACCTTGAATGTCCTGTGTATATTGAGTTTCCTTTTGCCCATTTCGATAATACCAAGTACCTAATCCAACAAGTTTGTCTGGATTTTCGGCGGCAACGTGTCCCTCAAATTGTAATTCTCCACTGATGTAGTAATCCCTTGCAATACTATCAGCAACAACAACTCCATTTATATAGAAGGCATCACGATAATAACTTGCATCCGACTTATAATGGACAAGATTCCATTGAGAATCAAAGTATTTCAAAAATCGACCAGTGGTATCATAATTGAGATATTGCTCATCCTTATGTCGATAGTTGGTATGTGTATTATTAGATGTGGTCGAATAGTCACAGGAGACAGCAACAAACGCTATTGTAATTGAAATAACTACATTTCTCATTGCCGGACAAAACAAATGTCGCTGGTTTATCATATATATGCAATTTAATATTTTGAATCGCTTTTAGAAAGGAACATCTTCTTCTATTTTTGTTGCCACAAACCCTATTTCCTCCAATAATTTTGCTTGTTCTGATAATGCTTCTGGCACCTCTATCGGTTGTATTTCCCCATCGTCAGAAATCTTTTCCTTACCATTATCGGAAGATTGACCTACAAATTGTCTTCTCATTTCTTCATCCGACAAAGGTTGTTCTCCATATATTGATGTGATAATGTAGTTATATGCCTTGAAGAGCCACGTCTCTATCTTGACAGGGAGGTCTTGGCAGTCACGTTTATTGTACTCAAAGGTTTCCTCCGTGTCCATATCATATTTTGAGAATTGAACTATCTCTTCCGCCATTCCTAATCTTCCCATAGCCCATAAAGCCAAGCTTACGCCTCCAATATCACGTAGAGATATTGTTCTTACGTGACAATAATAAGAGTTGGGTGGCTGAATTTCGAAATAATAAGTGAGATGAGCTTTACCAGTATTACCCCACTCCTCTTCACTATAAATTATATCTCTTTCTTCTTTGGGTACAAGATGATGATTATCGAATTTTCCTTCTGATGCATTCACCCTATTACTATCTGCCACTTTCCCTGCACTTACAATATACTCTATTTCACGTAAAATACTTGTGTACAAAATATCCTCAATCAACTTCCTGTGTTCAGAAAGTTTGAGATTTACAATAGTCCGGACAGCTTCATCGGTATTCAACTTTGATAGATCTATTACGTCTGGGTAATCTTTGCCAGTGGCTACCATCACTCGCCGCCACCCCACTTTCGCCGCCAACTCTTCTCGATTCTCATACACATAAGATGCAGGCAAACATTTGACAATTAAAATGGCACAGGCTTCGTCTTTGTATTTTTCAAAAATGTCGATAACATCCTTCTCAAACAATTTTCCCCAGTTGTTCCACGATGCCGACAATTTTGAGAATGCCCATTGTCTCTCCTTTACAGAAGGTTGAAAGAGCATACTTCTTAATACCTTCTCTTGGTCTTTTTGGAAGGCATATTTATATCTGCTTTTAAGATTGTCCCGAAGAACAGTCTTTCTTTTGCATTGTGGAGATAATAACTCCTCTAATTCTTTCTTTATGGCAATTCGTTGTCGGCAAGAAAACCTATTCTTCAATCCACGACGAGTAATAGAGTTGTCGTATATCTCAGGGAACCCCTCATCTTCAATAAACTTCATAAAAGCCGTATCTGGAAGAGTTGATGCCAGAGCATACTTTATT
>JAFSYK010000067.1 GCA_017449975.1 Bacteroidales bacterium | reverse complement strand
TCGCAACCGACTGAGTTAAGAATCGGGAGTTGAGAATTGAGAGTTATACTTTCCGTGTAGATTGCACCATGCCAGATAAAGCTGTCGCAGGCCACAACAGTAGTATCTCCCGTGCTACTGTAGTTGATGGTCAAATCCAATGTATCGTTGCCGTCGACATAAATGTTCGATGTGGTGTAGGTCTGACCGTGCCAGCTGTAGCTGTCACAGGCAGTAATAGAAGTGGTACTGCAGTTCAGCAGTGTCAGATGCAGCGTGACCACCGAGTCGCAACCTGCCGCATTGAGGGTACGATACGTCGCCGTGTCTGTGTTCTCAGTATATTCCACCTGATGCCAGACATATTGATTACACGCTGTGACAGACTCTACTTCCGAATTGCTGTAGTTGACGGTCAAATGCAGCGTGACAACCAAGTCACATCCATTCGGGCCAGTGTATGTATGGGTTACACCATCCGTGTTATCCGTGTAATCCGTGTTCCACCAAGTAAAATGGTCGCAAGCCACAGCAGTGGTGTCACCCGTGCT
This sequence comes from Bacteroidales bacterium, assembly GCA_017449975.1. GTDB lineage: Bacteria > Bacteroidota > Bacteroidia > Bacteroidales > P3 > Colimorpha. The sequence continues at coordinate 24,150 of JAFSYK010000067.1, read as the reverse complement.
ACTGTGATTCACCGTCAAGTATAGCGTAACGGTGCTGTCGCAGCCAGCAGAATTGAGAGTTGAGAATTGAGAATTGAGAGTTGTACTTTCCGTGTAAGTAACACCTTGCCAAGTAAGGCTATCGCAAGCCACAATTGTTGTGTCTCCCGTGCTGCTGTGATTCACCGTCAAGTGCAACATGACAACCGAGTCACATCCATTCGGGCCAGTGTATGTATGGGTTATACCATCCGTGTTATCCGTGTAGTCCGCGTTCCACCAAGTAAAATGGTCGCAAGCCACAGCAGTGGTGTCACCCGTGCTTCTGTGATTGATGGTCAGATGCAGCGTTACGGTGCTGTCGCAACCAACCGAATTAAGAATTGAGAGTTGAGAATTGAGAGTTATACTTTCCGTGTAGGTTGCACCTTGCCAGGTTAAGCTATCGCAGGCCACAATTGTGGTGTCACCCGTGCTGCTGTAGTTGATGGTCAGGTACAGCGTATACAACGTATCGGGATCACCGTTGTTCCCTTGTGCGACAAAGGTGGGGCCAGAAACGGAGGCCGTATACGTCATGCCATCGCGCCAGGTGAGGCTGTCGCAGGCCTCTATCCTCTCATTACTATCCACTTGACAGTCGTTGAACTGCAACACAAAGCGGTTGTTGATCGTGTCGCACTCGCTCTGCTGTCCCGCATTGCCATGCTGGGCGATGCCGCCACCGTTATCATTGGCCGCCAGCAGCAGTTGTCTCGTCGGGAGGTCACATAACTCCGACATCGACAACTCGATGGTCACATCGATGCAGCCACCCGCCGGAATCGTCTGATCAATCTCAACGGTATCCATCGCGACACCACGGTAAGCCTCACTATAGACGGCAACGCTGAACGGCGCCTGCATAGGCGCCATACCCTCGTTGCAAAGATGCATCGGGATGGAGAGCGTCTCGTTGGTCTGCGTTGCACCGTTCGGCACCTCCACCGTCAGGTCGGCGGCATACTGCGACGGACGACCGAAGAGGTCGAGGAGTCCCACCTGCTGTAAGAAATTGTTGAACGGCTGCCGCGTCACACCTTCCGGATCGGTAAGCACCAAAGCGTTATTGACCGGATGCGCCGGGATGGTGAGGTCACGGTTGACACAGGTGGCGTTGTACATATACTGATTCCAGACCGGACGGGCATACTTCCACGGCGTGCCGCTGGACTGGAAAATATGCAGATGACCGTTCATGATCGTAGCACCCGATTCTGAAGAAGCCCTGTCGATGGTGACGATCTCTGCCGCCCCATCGTTATCGACATCGGCGATGACAGGATAGTCCATAATAGTCACCTCGCTAAAAGGCATCACGGCCACCTCATGACCATCGGTGCCATCCAACACATACCACGACGACTTGCCGCTGAATAGCAGCTCATTGACGCCGTCGCCGTTGAAGTCGAACAGGGTCACTGTGTTCGACCACGAATCATCAATCGTAGAAGGATTGCTCCGCCCCCACAGCTCCGTAAAGGTGCGTGTATCGGGGTCGAACTTCAACGCCTTCATTCGGTTGCCTGAACCACACGGATGCTGCACCACTACTTCTAATGTGTCATCGTTGTCAATATCAGCGATAAGCGGAATACTCTTTCCATTATTGTTGTTAGAATTACGGTAGGCGCTGCTTACCAAATCATTGTGCACGTCCCATACATAATAATAGGTGTAATCATTGCTATTGGTGTATTTGGATCGCGAAGAGATAAATACATCCAGATAGCCGTCGCCGTTGAAGTCGGCCACCTGGGTGTGTCCGTCGTTGGAAATACCCGAATAGTTGGTTGGTGGCGTGTGGCTGGCATACAACGTGGCACTATTGCCAACCGTTCCGGTACGATCGACAATATTGATAAGGAATGCCTCATTGCCCAGTATCAACTCGGGTTGGCCATCGCCCGACAGGTCGGCGGCAAAAGGAGCCGAGACAATTCCGTTATAATTGGCAGACCCGCATTTGTGTGCCCACGAGTCCCCCTCGTTGTTGTTGGTACTGGTCGCCTCCAACAACAGCTGACCTGTGGCAGCATCGAAAATCTTATTGCGCACATAGACCTCTGGATAGCCGTCGCCGTTGAAATCGGCAAAGCTGACTGTGGCGGGGTACTCTCGCCGCGTCGCAGAGCGGTCGGCGCCATAAGGTGCCGACGATGTCCAAATATTTGTGCCATGAATGTCATAGGCCTGTAGATAATAGTTTTCGCTGCTACTGCTATAATTCGACGGATTGTTACCCGTACGTGTAGTTGCAACAATAATCAGACCTGTGTCAATATCGGTATCCAAATACTTGGCTCGCAGTATACCATACGGTGCCACACTGAACTCATCCGCCCAAACAGCGTTTCCTGTATGGTTACTCATCAACCATTCGGCAATCTTCTCCTTGGTAACACCGTCGTAAACTACGATCTTTCGATTTATTCGATGGTTCGAGCTCGAATTGATCATTTTCGTTTCCGAACTGCCACCGATTCCAAAACAGACAATGTTCGGATGACCGTCGCCGTTCAAGTCACCCACCAGCGGGATGGTATAGGTGGAAATCAAATCGGGTGAGATCCATTCGACCTCCGGGTCAGCCCACTCCACCGCCGTATCCGCCACCAAACATTCATCCGACAGCAGGTCGTTGTAGGGCGTGGGTTCGCCCGTGCCATACACCAGTATGGTGCGCTGATAACGGCTCTGGCATCCGCTTTCGGACGTCACCGTCAGTGTCACCGTATAAATCCTGTCGTTGGTCAATGCCGGGAACTGATGGATGGGGTCTTCTTCGGTAGATGTACCTCCGTCGCCAAATGTCCACTGACACGAAGCCATCGTGCCACTGGGCAAAGTCTCGTTGCCCTCCTGGTCGCGGCTCAGATAACTAGTGTTGACAAACGCCACTGCACTGCCCGCCGCCACCGCCGTGTCGGCATTGAATCCGGCTTGCGGGAACTCCATCATCGCCGACGGGTCGGCCGTCATGCTGAACGAACAGGCGGAAGTGACAGAGCCGTAGAACGTCATGGTACACTCATACGCACTCGACGAACCGTTGGGAATGGTAAACTCTTGATCTGTCGACAACGTCTGAGTTTCGCCCACTCGGTGCCAATCATAACTGAAACCTGCGGGAGCCACCAATGTCGGTGTCTCGTTCTCGCCGCAATACCCCACATAGGTTATCGACTTCTTGCAGCATTCCAGCGTGAAGTAGGCATAGCCGTAATGCGCGCCGCCGTTCGACGCAGGACTCTCGTTGCAATCGCGTGTAGTCAGCTTGATATAGATTTCCTGTCCGTCCAGCTGCGTCAGGTCAACACCCACCGATGTCCAGTCGTGCCAATGGACAGGCGTGGGATTGCTGCCAGAGCCAACATGTTCCTGCCACTGCACACCCGACGACATCACCGCAGAGGCCACAAACTCCATCTTGTAGCAGTCGTCGTCGATTTCCGATCCGTCGGCACGCAAAATCTGCAACGAGAGCCGGGGCTGGACCGCCGGCTGATGGGCTGGATTCTGCAGCACGGCGGCATACTGCAGCAGCAACATGTCGTTCTGCGACGCGTCGACCAGGAAACGGTAGATGACACTCTCCGACTGATTGCCGGCAGTGCTGTTGCCCAGTCGCACCGACGAGGTGGCGCCCTCCGGCACCATCCGCAGCGCGTCGCCAATGATGGGATCACGTCCGTCCACATCGGCGATCACCGTGTGCCTACCCGAAGCGATACCGTAGTTTTCATCGGGATTGTCATAGTGCCCATAGGTACAAATCACATGGGGCGAGGCCAGGTCAGTGAAGTCGCCCAGACAGCCGACCGGTGCGGGCGTCGTGCCCTGGGTGATGAAATAGCCGTCGTTGCGGGTGCAATGGCCCGACAATTCTTCCGTCGTCTGCGCATTGTTATAGACCCGAAAATAGTAGGGCGTGTTGGGTGTGAGCCCCGTCAGCGTCGCCGTGGGCGAAGTCACCGCCACCGATTGGGTCAAATTGTTGGCGCTGGTTCCATATCGCACCGTCCACGCTGTGGCGGCACTGCTGTCGCTCCAACTCAGCTGTGCACTGGTGGAGGTGATGTTGGAATTGGTGATATTGTAAATCTCGCTCGTGTCGGAAGTCCAGACAAGGATGCGGTAATTACAGGTTCTGGCAGCGGAGACAATGCTTTTGGAGAAACGGATGCTGACTTTACCCGTCATGCTGACTAACGTCTGGGTCGATGTGCCTGCGGTGGCCTGATAGATTCCATACGTACCGGGATAGTTTGTGGGAAAATTTGGCGAAACAGCCTGGTCATCTGTCGGATACGCCTCAAATACCGTCAAACTGCAATCCGTCGCCAACGAAGCGTCAATCTGTATGTGGATAGGGGTTCCAGTGCCCTCGGTGCGGAGGTAGTACCAGTTCGTGGTCGCATAGCCGTAGGCATAAACGCCATCCGCATCGGCGCCACCTCTGTCAAAGATTGCCAGTGTGTTTCCACACTCCAAAGTGCGTGCCATGTGGGAAATATCCGACAGCACAATCGTATCCGTCGCCCTCGCAGTCCACGCAGAAAAAACGACACAGGCCAAAAAGAGTAGTACACGAGTTCTTTTTAGTAGTGTAATAGATATATAAGAAGCCTTATTAGCCATATTTCAGTTCCTTAACGAAAAAAGAACATTTTTCCTAAACTTGCAATATTAACGAAAAATCGTGGATATTACAAATTCAACAGACTATCTATCAAATGTCTTGCCAGAATTGAAAAATAGTTGTATATTTGCAGACTGATTGCGTCAGCAATTTATTTATTAATCATTTAAAAACTAAAAAGTTATGCCTGCAAGAATTAGATTACAGCGTCATGGCAAGAAGAATCAACCCTTCTACCACATCGTTGTTGCGGACGGTCGTGCACCTCGGGATGGCAAATTCATCGAGAAACTGGGCACTTACAATCCGCTGACCAACCCCGCCACCATTGAACTGAACTGCGAGAGCGCAGTGAAGTGGCTGAAGAATGGTGCACAGCCGAGCGAGACCGCTCGTCGCATCCTCTCCTACAAAGGCGTTCTGCTTCGTCGTCACCTCCAGATTGGTGTCGAGAAGGGTGCCATCAGCCAGGAGCAAGCCGACGTGCGTTTCAACGAGTGGCTGCAAGCCAAAGAGGCTAAGATCGCTTCCGCCAAGAGCAACGCCGAGAGCGCTATCCGCGACGTGAAGAAAGCCCGCATGGAGGCCGAGAAGAAGGCCAACGAGACCAAGGCTGCCGCCGTCGCCGCCAAGCGTAAAGCTGCTGCCGAAGCTGAGGCTGCCGCCAAGGCCGAGGCCGAAGCTGCCGCTGCCGCTACCGAAGAGGCTGCTCCCGCCGAGGGCGAAGCCACCGAGGCTCCCGCCGAAGCTTAATACTCGATAACTGAAATCTGAATTGGGCTGACGCTGCTTTCAAAGTGTCAGCCCAATTTTAGTAAAAAGACAATCTAATAGTCTAATAGGACCAATAAGTCTAATAGGACCAATAAGTCTAATAGGTCTAATAAGTCTAATAGCCCTATAACCCTTAAACTCTTTAACCCTCAAACCCACACTCCCCACTCTCCATGACTCACGACGAATGTTTTTATCTGGGACGCATCACCAAACCTTTTGGCATCAAGGGGCAGGTCGTTTTCTTCTTGGATGTTGACGATCCTGAGCAATACGCACAGCTGGACACCGTGCTGGTGGATGTGAAAGGGGCACTGGTCCCCTATTTCTTCCACATCGACAACCTCAACGGCAACAAGGCCGTCGTCACCTTCGAGGAGTTGACCGCACAGGAGGCTTTGGCACTGGTGGGAAGGGAGTTGTACCTGCCGCTGTCGGTACTGCCACCGCTGTCAGGCAACCAGTTCTACTACCACGAAGTGGTGGGATTCCACATCATCGACCAGACGCATGGCGACCTCGGCACGCTGCAGAGCGTGGTGGAATACCCAGCGCAGCCATTGTTCCAGATCGACCACCAAGGAACGGAGATACTGATTCCGGTCATCGACCCCGTCATCCTGCGTGTGGATCGCGAGAAAAAAGAGATACACATCAAAGCCCCCGAAGGACTGGTCGAACTCTATCTGGAAAACCAATAGCTAAACTAAAAACTAAAAATAAAAGGTAAAAACCAAAACACTAACGCAATAACGCACTCCCAGAGACTAACACATTCCCACATTTACACATTAACGCATTCTCACATTAACGCATTCTCATTTTTTTGTATATTTGCAGCGGAAAGCAATCTTGTAAAAAACAACAAAACATATTCATTTTATGACACAGAAGGCCCCGCAACCTGAGAAAACACGCTACTCTGACGATGAGCTGCAGTTTTTTAAGGAGTTAATATTAAAGAAAATCGAAGAGGCGCAGCACAACCTCGACCTCTTGAATGCCGCCGTGGCGGGCAACGAGAACGACGTCTCCGACACCGCTCCCACCTTCAAAACCCTGGAAGAGGGCAGCAATGTGCTCTCCAAGGAGGAGAACTCGCGTCTGGCCGCCCGTCAGCAGAAATTCATCAAAGACCTGAACGCCGCCCTGTTCCGCATCGAGAACAAGACCTACGGCATCTGCCGCGTCACGGGTAAACTCATCCCCAAGGAGCGACTGATGATCGTTCCTCACGCCACCATGACGGTCGAAGCCAAGATGGCGGAGAAAAAAGGAAAACGGTAAGAAAGGTTATGGGTTAGTGGTGATTGGTTATTGAGGGCAATTAGACCAATAAGACCAATTAAACCAATAAGACTAATAAAACCAAAACGACAATTTAAGAAAACGACTGCTTACAGCCTGGGAATGGCGGCAAGCAGTCGTTTTGTATACTCCATCTGCGGATGAGCGTAGAGCTCGTCCGCATTGCCCTGTTCTACAATGCGGCCTTGCTGCATTACCAAGATGCGGTCGGAAAGGAACTTCACAACCGACAGGTCGTGGGTGATAAAGAGATAGGTGTAGCCAAACTCACGCTTCAGGTCGTTCAGCAGGTTCAACACCTGCGCCTGCACCGACACGTCGAGAGCCGACACACTCTCGTCGCATATCACAAACCGGGGATTCAACGCCAGCGCGCGCGCAATGACGATACGCTGTCGCTGTCCGCCCGAGAACTCATGGGGATAACGCTTTATGCTGTCGGCCGACAGGCCCACCTGATCCACCAGTTTCGCCACCCTCTGGCGACCCTGACTTACACTGTCGCAGGCGTTATGCACCATCAGCGGCTCCAGAATTGCGTCGCCCACCGTCATGTGGGGGTTCAACGAAGAGAAAGGATCCTGGAACACAATCTGCATCTGGGTGCGCATGGCACGTATCTCGCTCACCGAGAGCGTCGAAAGATCGGTGCCATCGAACCACACCTTGCCCGACTGGCTGGGTATCAGGCGCAGCAGTGCACGTCCCAGCGTGCTCTTGCCACAGCCCGATTCACCAACCAGACCCAAAGTCTCACCCTTATAGATGTCAAATGACACATCGTCAACCGCCCGCAGCTCCTGCAGCGTCTTGCCAAAAAAATTGCGCTTCAGCGGATAGGCAACGGTAAGGTTGCAAACACTCAGTAGGGGCGTACCCCCGTGTACGCCCTGTACTTCGGCTGTCATTGTGGGCGTACACGGGGGTACGCCCCTACCAAGGTATTCCCCCACCGTGGGCAGTCTTTCCGGGCGGCTGTCGATGGGTGGGCGACAGGCCAGCAGACCTTGTGTGTAGGGATGCTCCGGTCGGTGGAGCACCTGTGAGGCGGGACCCGACTCCACCACGTCGCCACGATACATCACCACCACGTCGTCGGCCACCTGTGCCACCACACCCAAGTCGTGGGTGATAAAAATGACACCGATATTGTATTTCTCCTGCAACTGCTTGAGCAACGCCAGTATATCGTGCTGCACCGTCACGTCGAGGGCCGTCGTCGGCTCGTCGGCTATCAGCAGGTCGGGATGACACACCAGCGCCATCGCTATCATCACACGCTGCTTCTGTCCGCCGCTGATCTCATGCGGATAGCTACGAAACAGCTTCTCGGGACGCGGCAACCGCACCTCTTCAAAGAGTTCCAACACACGCTGCCGCGCCTCGTCGTAGGAGACCTCCTCGTGACGACGCAGCATCTCCACCACCTGGTCGCCGCAGCGGTGCACAGGGTTCAGCGACGTCATGGGCTCTTGGAAAATCATCGAGATATGGCGGCCGCGCAGCTGGCACATCTCCTCTTCGGGATGCGAAAGCAAATCCACCGCCTTGTCGGATCCAGACGGGGCAAACAGAGCCTGCCCCCCTACCCTGCTCATCTTCTCGGGCAACAGACGCATCAAGCTCATGCAAGTCACCGACTTGCCGCTGCCCGACTCGCCCACGATGCCCAGCGTGCGACCGCGCTGCAGCGTGAAGCTCACATTGCGCAACACATTGTGCCAGTCGCCGTCGCGCAGAAAATCGACCGAAAGATTGTCAACCTGCAACAGAGGAGGAATATCCGCAATAGCCATAACAATTACCGACAATAATCTATGCAAAAGTAAGAAAAAGATACGAAAAGCTAAAATATAATATGTAGGGGCGCCCGATATTGGTCCAATTGGTCCAATTAGACCAATAAGCCCCGCAGGGGGTAGAGAACATGCACGGGTGCGCTGCCCCTGTGTAAGCCCGACATAAATCCATTTAGTCCAATAAGCCCCGCAGGGGCTAAAGATCTTAGGCGGGGGCAGCGTCCCCGTGTACATCCGACATAAGTCCAAACAAGGCGGGCGGATTGGCCAATCCGCCCGCCTTGCGTTAATAGAAGCCTGAACACTGAAATTTTGGATGGGAAGATATTTTGAAATTCAATAAATCTTCTGTACATTTGCATTGTTTTTGAAAAAGGTCAGAGCGGCTGATTGGACCCATTAGACTAATTAGACCCATTAGACCAAACAAATAAGACAAGTTAGCGATTTCAACGTATCAACAAATAAATTAAACTACTATGACAAAATCTGAAGAATTCATGGAAATGGAAGCCAAATACGGCGCCCATAACTATCATCCGCTACCCGTTGTGCTCGCCAAAGGCGAAGGTGCTTTTGTGTGGGACTGCGAAGGTAAAAAGTACTTCGACTTCCTTTCGGCCTATAGTGCCGTGAACCAGGGTCACTGCCACCCGAAGATTGTCAAGGCCATGTGCGACCAGGCCCACGAGCTGACCCTCAGCAGCCGCGCTTTCTATAACAACTGCCTGGGTGAGTGGGAGAAATACGTGACCGAGTATTTCGGCTACGACAAGGTGCTGCCCATGAACACCGGTGCCGAGGCTGACGAGACGGCTCTGAAGCTGGCTCGCCGCTGGGGTGTAGTGAAGAAAGGCATCCCCAACGACGAAGTGATGATTGTCTGCTGCGAAGGCAACTTCCACGGCCGCACCATCACCATCATCACCATGAGCAACGACCCCGAGAGCTACGCCAACTACGGCCCCATGACCCCCGGTTTCATCCGCATCCCCTACAACGATGCCGACGCGCTGGAGAAATGCCTGGCCGAGCATGGCAAGAAGGTCGCCGGCTTCCTGCTGGAGCCCATCCAGGGCGAGGCGGGTGTCTACGTCCCCGACGAGGGTTACCTGAAGAAATGCTATGACATCTGCAAGAAATACAATGTGCTGTTCATGGCCGACGAGGTGCAGAGCGGTATCGCCCGCACCGGCCGTATGCTGGCCTGCGACCACGAGGACGTGCGTCCCGACATCCTCATCCTGGGCAAAGCCCTCGGTGGCGGCGTGATGCCCGTCAGCGCTGTGTTGGCCGACGACGATATCATGCTGAACATCAAGCCCGGTGAGCACGGCTCCACCTTCGGTGGCAACCCCATCGCCGCCAAGGTCTCCATCGCTGCCCTGCAGGTCATCAAAGAGGAGCACCTGATGGAGAACGCCGAGCGTCTCGGCAAGATCTTCCGCGAGGAGATGTCCAGCTTCAAGAGCCCGATGATCGAGAAGGTGCGCGGCAAAGGCTTGCTCAACGCCATCATCATCAAGCCCCACAACGGCAAAGAGGCGTGGGATGTCTGCCTGAAGATGCGCGACATGGGCGTGTTGGCCAAACCGACCCACCAGCACATCATCCGCTTCGCTCCCCCGCTGTGCATCACCGAGGAGCAGTTGCGTGAGGCTATGGATATCATCAAGAAAGCTATCGCTTCCTTCGAATAAATCCCCAATAAACAAAAAAGCCGCCCAATCGGGCGGCTTTTTTTGTTAGAAGAGCGTTGTCTCTTCGAGACATTTACTAAAAATAACCTCTAATAATTAGTTGTGAACACGAATCTAACGAATCTAACGAATTACTATTCGTGTTATTCGTGCAATTCGTGTTCAAATAAAACGAATAATTAGTGGTTACCTAAAACACGTAGCGGAGGTTGGCGGTGATGCGGGTGTCGTCGCGCTTCACATCGTCGGGCACCAAATTACGATGCTCGTAACCGAAGTTGAAGTCGAGGAACAGTTTTTTGCCAATCTTGTTCTCCAGCGTGGTGATGCTGGTGAAGATGTAGTCGTCCGAGAAGTCTTTCAGCGACATGATGGAAGGCTGATAGAACGAGGTATGCTTCAACATGATGGCATCGGCCAGCTTCTGTTTGAATTTGATACGGAACGAGAGACGCGACACCTGGGTGCGCAAATCGGTCTCCTCGGTATATTTCAGAAACTCGCTGACGTAGGCGGCGCTAATCGAGTAGTCACAGACATCTTTGACCGTGTAGATGCCGAACTTGGCACCGGCAATCAAGCTCATCTTGTGGTCAAAACCTTTGAATTTGTTGGTCAGATAGGTGGCCTCCAAGAAGGGCGAAATCCGGTCGTACTGCCACAGCTCACCTTTCAAATTGGCCTGAAATCCACGGTCGTAGACCTCTTTGTCTTTCTCGCCATAGAAAAGGTTGTAGCCCGCGCTGACGGAGACGACGCTGTCGTTGCGTTCCACACTACCGGTGTTGTTCAACGTGGTGGAATTGACGTTACCCGATTTTAGTTCACCTCCAAAGCCGATTTGGAAATGCCAATGATCCTGCTGTGCGAAGAGGGTGGTAGAAGAAGCCAAGAGAGCGGCTAAAATCAAAACTCTGTGTTTCATGGGAGTAAAGGGTTTAAGAGTTTAAGGGTTATTATTACAACTAATTATAGATTAAATAGCTTAAATCGGTTTTATTCAGGTAGCGGCGGGCGACGCGCTGCAGGTCGGCGGCGGTGACCTGCATGACGTCGCGGTTCATCTCCTCGAGCGTGTCGACACGCTCGAAATTGAGGAAGGCCTTGCCTATCGACTGCATCTCGTTCATGGCCGTGTCGTTGTTGATGGTCATCTGCCCCACCAGCTGTCGTTGAGCGGCATGTAGCTGTGTGGTGGTGAGCGGCGTATCGCACAGGCGCTGCAACTCCCGTTCTATCAGCTCGACGGCATGGTCCAACGACGAGTCTTCAATGCCCGCATAGAGATAGAAGAGTCCCGTGTCGGAGAAAGGAACAAACTGCGACTCGATGGTGTAGCAGAACCCATGGCGCTCACGGATGGCGACATTCAGACGCGAGTTCATGGCTGGACCCCCCAACAGATTGTTCAACAGCGTGAACGGTACCTTGTCTTCATCGAAGATGCCCGGGGCGGGACACCCCATCATTAAATGGGTCTGATGGGTGTGGCGGTGCAGTATCTGGCGGAACTGTCGGGGTCGCGGTGTCTGGTCGCCACGGGTGTGACCGCTGCCAGCGGCATAGGAGCCGAAATAGTGGTCGCACATACGCACCAGACGCGACATGGCGACATCACCCACCACCGACACCACCATCCGGTCGGGCGTATAGTGGTCACGCATAAAGCCCCGCAACGCCTCCGGCGTAAAGCGGCGCACATTGCGCTTGCTGCCCAAAATATTGTGTGCCAACGGATGGCCATCGAAAATCATTTCTTCAAAGTCGTCGTAGATTTGCTCGGCCGGCGTGTCTCTATAGCTGTTGATCTCCTCGACCACCACATCTTTCTCGTTCTCTATCTCATGCAGCGGGAACACCGAATGAAACAGCACGTCGGAAAACAGCTCCAAGCAGCGTCCCAGGTGTTCCTTGGTGGCCGAAGCATAGACGCAGGTCTCCTCCTTGGTGGTGAAGGCGTTGAGCTCACCCCCTACCCCATCGATACGATTGAGGATATGGTATGCCTTGCGGTGTTCCGTACCCTTGAAGAGGGAGTGCTCGATGAAGTGGGCCATACCCTCCTCTGTCGGCTGCTCGTCGCGAGAACCCACATTGATATAGACCCCGGCATAGACGACCGGCGTCTGGCGCGGACTGAGAATGATACGCAAACCGTTGGGAAGTATGTGGTAGTGGAACACGGAAAGGTATAAAGGTTATTGGTTATGGGTTATTGGTTATTGGTTATTGATGATTGCTTATTAGACTTATTGGACCTATTAGACCTATTAGTCTTATTCGGCTCATCAGACTCACTGATTCCGGCCAGTAGGACCCAGGGGAATACGGCGAAGAGACAACCAGCCAAAGTGCCCAGCGTGTTCTCGCCGATGAACGACAGCAACAGTATCAGCAGATAGGCACAGGCCAACGGGGTACGTAAAGCGGCTGTTTTCGCCACCGCGCGAACAAAGAAAAAGACAATCAACGTCACACCCACCAAACCAAATGCCATCAGGAAGATAAGATATTGGTTGTGTGCGCTCTTCGTGTTATCAATAAGATACATCCCATCCTGCCAGAGCTGCACCTGACAGGCCGCCATCACATCGCCCGTGCCGACACCCAGCAACGGATACCGACTGAAGACTCGCCAGGCGTTGCGCCACAGCGCAAAACGTTCCAACAGCGAGAAGTCTTTGATGTCGCCACAGCGATAACTCTCGTATTCAAAGAGCGCCATATAGGCCATCTTGCGGACGCTGGGGTGAAGCAGATAGATGGGATTGGCGATGCCCTGCTTGACGGTCGACACATCTGCAGGCGTCAGCGACACCACGCCCAGCGAGTCCTTGCTCCGGTGGGTGGCGTTCAGGTAACGCACCAATGTGCTGTATATCGAGTAGCCGTTGTCCGTCTTGGTGTCCAGCGGTTCCTCGGCTACACGGCACCAGCCTGCCGCCATCGACAACGAGTCGACATCGTGATAGATATAGCTGCCGTTTTCCACCTTGTCGCCGTCACGACGGCAGTCGCCGTAGTAGTCGTTGGTGACCCACACCGCAGCCGAGGCGATGCCGACCAACGCCAGCAACAAACCGCCCAGCAAGTACCAGCGCAGCCGAGGATGACGCACCGGCACCAGCCACGGCAATGCCAACAGCAGCACCAGCAAGATAAGGAACGAGGTGTAGGATTGCAGTAGGAAGAGGAAATAGAGACACCACGCTATCCAGAGCCCGGACGCTACCAGCAACAGACGCCAGCGACGCGGATCCATACCCTCGCGCAGCGTAGTCACCAGATAGATTACCAGGCAGATAGAGAAGCAGATATTCAATCCGAAACGAATATGCGAAATGGTAGGTATAATGTTGCGATAAGGCAGGTCGGCAATGGTGAGGAAGCGCACCAGTCCCACAAGTGTCATCACCGTCACCGTGGCGAGATAGATCACTGCCAGACCACCCAGCTGTTTCCGTGACAACGGCTTGGAAGTCAATATCACCAATGGCAGCACCAGCAACGGCAGCTTCTGACGGATATCGTCGAGACCCACCGCCACATATTCGTTGCCCACCAACCAGAGCAGGTGGACCGCCATCAGTACCAGAAAAGCATGGAGCAACCGACTCTCGCGGGCACGGCGCCATTTCTCGCGCCAGTCGCCCTCTATCAACCAGTTGACGCCCAGAAACACCCATGCCATGTTGGCGAGGAAGACCGACGTGGTCATACCCACCGCCAGCAATGCCAGCAGGAACAGATAAATGCCGCTATGGACCGAAGACCTACTCACCCTTCAGAATACGTGTGTATTGCTGTTTGTCGGAAAGTATTTCGATGGCACGCAGCACATCGGGGTCGCTCTTCAAAGCACCCGCGATACGACCTTCATTGTAGTAGTAGCGTACCAGAATCTCAGCCTTCAGCATCTCGGCAATCTCGTCGCGGTGCTTCATCAGGTCCTGCTGCTTCTCGGAACGGAAACGCTGCTCCATCGCCTGCAGGTCCGACTCGATGGAGGTGAGGTACTGCTCCTCCTGCGCCACCTCGCGCAACTCTTTGAGCATGCGCTCCGTCAAGGTGGTATAGTCGTAGTCCTTGTCGCTCAGATAGGCGGCAAAAGCGTTGTAGAGCGAATCGGAGACCTCGAACTGGTCGGGCGGCGCCACCGTGGCATGGGTGCGCACATAGTCCGTCACAAAATCGAAGACGAGGAACTTCTGCGTCAACGCCACAGCGAGGCTGGACATATACTCGGGCTCCACCTCCACGTCGGGCTCGATGCCGAAGCCGTCGTATACCGTGCGGCCGTGCGCCGTGCGGAAGGCCACCTTCAGCGAGTCGGGCACCTTCACGGCACGACCGTTCTCGTCGCGGTGCGAATAGTCGATAGCCTGTATGCAGCGACCCGAGGGAATGTAGTATTTCGATACCGTCACCTTGAGCTGGTTGTTATAGGGCATGGGGAGAATATTCTGCACCAGACCTTTGCCATAGGAGCGCGAACCGATGACCACCGCACGGTCGAGGTCCTGCAGGCTACCGCTGACAATCTCGCTGGCCGAAGCGCTGTAGCTGTCGATGAGGACGGCCACCGGTATGGCAGTGTCTTCGGCCCGACGCTGCGTCATGCTTTTGGTGTTTTTCGAAGAGACCTTGCCTTTGGTCTCCACCACCACGGTACCCTTGTCGACGAAGATGTTGACAATCTCCACCGCCTCGTTCATCAGGCCGCCGCCGTTGCCCCGCAGGTCGAGAATGACGCCCTGCATGTCGGGATGGTCGGCCTTCAGTGCCAAAAAGGCCTCGCGCACATGCTTGCCAGCCTCCTGGGTGAATTCGTTAAGTTTGATATAGCCGATATGGTTGTTCACCATACCGCTGTAAGGCACATTGGGAAGCTGAATCTCCCGACGTGTCAGCGTGCGTTCAAACTGCTTGCCGTCGCGCTCCAGTTTCAAAGTCACATTCGTTCCCGCCTGTCCGCGCATGGCGCTGCTCACGTCGGCATTGTTTTTGCCGTCGGTGCTCACCCCGTTGACCGCCACGATGCGGTCGCCGGCACGCAGACCGGCCTCGTCGGCAGGCAGTCCCTTGTAGGGCTCGGCGATATAGATTTTGCCACCGTTCTGATGGATGAGGGCGCCCACGCCGCCATACTGTCCCAGCAGCTGCAGCTTGACATCCTCCATGTCGCTCTCGGGATAGTAGTTCGTGTATGGGTCGAGGGAGGCCAGCATGGCATCGATGGCCGTTTTGATGGTTTTACCCGGATCCACATCGTCGACATAATAGAGGTGGATGTTCTTATAGACATTGCCGAAAACCTCCAGGTTCTTGGCAATCTCAAAAGCGCGATCGTTCTGTGCCTGGCCGACCCAGCCACAGAGCAATAAGAAAGACACAAGGGTGAAGATACGTTTCATTGCGCAACAATAGTATCGGTTAAAAGTTTATCATTCAATTCATTCAACTGCACATCCTGGGGTGAGACAAACCACACCACATCGCCCACACAGAAATGGGTGTCGGCGGAAGGATTGAGCATATAGTTTTCGCCCCTCTCGATGGCGATAATCATGGAACGGTATTTCGTCTGGAACTGTGAATCCTTGATGCGGATGCCCGAAATGGGGCTGTCGCTTTTCACCTCCAAACGGTAGATATTGAGCTCGTTGTCGGAATGGTCGTGAATGAGCATATCGGGCTCCACCTCGACCACTCCACGGAAAGCCGCCAACTGCTCCTCGCTGCCGATGACCGACAGCTTGTCGAGCGGCATCAGCAGCATCTCCTTCTCGGGCAAGTCGTAAACCACGCCGGCACGCTCGATGCTGACCACATTGATGCCGTATTGCTGACGGAACTGTGACTGCAGCAGGGTGACACCTACAAATCGCGAATAGGGAGACACCATCATGCGTTCCATATAGAACGATTTCTCCAGCGACTCGGGGATGCGGAACGAATGTTGCGCCTGACGCTGGTTGAAATTGGTGACGAAACGGTCCTCGATACGGTGATAGAAACCAATGGCCCGACGCGAGTATACCAACGCCAGTACCGCCAGCAACGCCAGCACCACCAGCAGACCCGCGGCAATATGGAAATAGGTGGCCAGCACATAGCCCACAAACGCCAGCGCGATAAAATAGCGCAGCAGCAATATCGGTATCACCACCACCTGGCTGTGGTTGTAGACCTCCAGCAACTTACGGATGCGGTCGCGGTTAACATTCTTGACCAGCACCGCCCACAGAAACGGCGACATGATACCCAAGGTGAGGGCCACACCCAACAGGTTGCCCCAAAAGAGCGGCTTCCCCTCTGCGTCGACCAGCATGGTGTTGAGCAACGGTTTGAGCCACGAGGCTGAAACCTGCGCTAACGCCGCTAAAACGGAACCATGCAGCACAATACCCGCCAACTGCTTACGCACATACTGCCGAATTTTTTTCTCGTGTCCGCTGCTGCTGAAACTGCTACTGTAATGCGCCATCGACTCCTTCACACGCTGCGGGATATGGGGATAGAGCGCATTGTAGGCAGGCATCGCGGCACGAATCATATAGGGGGTGACAAAGGTAGTCAGCACCGACACCGACACGATGATGGGATAGATGTCGGGGTTGATGACCGAGAAACTGAGACCCAATCCCGCTATGATAAACGAGAACTCGCCAATCTGACAGAAGCAGAAGCCCGACTGCATGGCCGTCTTCAGATTCTTACCCGCGAGCAGCACGCCCGTCGTGGCCGACAGCGACTTGAACACGATGACCGTGAGGGCGATGACCAGAATGGGCACCCAGTACTTCACCAGAATACCCGGGTCGACCAACATGCCGACACTCACGAAAAACACAGCGCCAAACAAGTTCTTGACCGGTGTGATGATGCGGTGGATAACATCCGCCTCAATGGTTTCGGAAAGGATGGCACCCATCACAAAGGCACCCAAAGCGGTGGAGAAACCGGCGTACGACGCCATCACCACCATGGCAAAACAGAGGCCCACGGCAACGATGCAGAGCGTCTCCTCAGTCATATAGCGACGCATCCATTTCAGAAACGTGGGGATAAGATAGATGCCGAAAGAGAACCAGACAACGAGGAAGAATACCAGTTTCACCAGACTGATGGCCAGCTGACCGCCGTCGAAACTCTTGCTGACGCTAACCGTGGAGAGCACCACCAACAGCAACACAGCAATCAAGTCCTCCACCACCAGCACCGCCGTCACCGTGCCAGTGAACTTCTGCTGCTTCATGCGCAGGTCGTCGAACGATTTGATGATAATCGTCGTCGACGAGATGGAGAGCATACAGCCCAGGAAGATACAGTCCATCTGGCTCCAGCCCAGCAGGTGTCCCACCGTGTTGCCGATGGTGAACATCAAGAGCAACTCGGTGAGCGCCGTGATGGCACCCGTACTACCCACCTTCTTCAACTTCTTGATGCTGAACTCCAAGCCAAGAGCAAACATCAGGAACACAATGCCGATGTCGCTCCACACATGGATGTTGGCATCGTCGGTGATAGCGGGAAACCAAGGAAAATAGGGTCCAATAAAGAAGCCCGCCACCAGATAACCCAACACCAACGGCTGCTTCAACCATTTGAATATCACCGTCGTGACACCCGCAGTAACAAGGATTATCGCTAAATCGAGAAAGAGTGGCGGCATGGGAGAGGTAAAAAGTAAAAGCTAAAAACTAAAAAGTGAAAACATATAAATAACGTGGGTGCGCGCTATTTATTATATACACGCTCACTCATCACATAAAAATTCCAAATAAACAGGCAGGTGGTCGCTGACACCGCCCTGATAGATCATGGCCTGATAGGTGCGGAAAGGTTTGACACCCATATAGCGGGCATCGTCGGTCACCAGCCACGGTGCCACGAAAGTACCTCCTCCACACGGCGTTGCGTCCGAGGGAGCCAGATAGAGAATCTGGTCGATGTACTCCCATTGCCCTTGATACTTGTAGCTGGCGACACTGTCAGACAGAGCCAGCATGTAGCTCTGCGGACAGCCAACGGTGGTCGCCGATGCGTCGGCACTGCACCCCATACGCCGCATAATCGTCTGCGGCGTGTCGTTGAAGTCGCCCATTGCCACCACCCAAGCGCCGGGATGCGCACTGTGCAACGAGTCCATCGTTGCTCGGAGCAGCCGACAGAACACGCTGCGCAGTCGGTCAGCCGCCTCCCCACCCCGCTTCGAAGGGGCATGCACCACCAGCAGACAGAGCGTGTCGCCCTTCGGCAGCACCCCCGTAGCCAACAGCACATCGCGGGTGGGCTGATGCAGCAACGGAAGCGGACGCGACTCCAGCAGACGGAAGGCGTCACTACGATAGAGCAGCGCACAATCGATACCGCGCGGGTCGGGCGAATCGTAGTGGACGAACTCGTAACCTTTCCGACGCAGTGGCGTGCCCTTGCACAGGTGGCGGAGCACAGCGGCATTCTCCACCTCCACCATGCCGAAAACGGCGGGGAAGCCCATGGCTGCGATGGTCTTGTAAATCATGTCGCGCTTGTGCTCGAAACGGTGCCGAGTCCAATGGTTTTCGCCTTGTGGCGTAAAATCATCGTCGCGCGTCAACGTATCGTCGTAGATGTCGAAGTAATTCTCCACATTCCAGCAGGCCAGCCGTGTCTGCAGCCTCGCCGACAAAGGCGACAGCGTCAACAGCAACAGCAGCATACATCGACAAAAGGAGTTCATGACACAAAGGTACAACCTTTTTTTGTATCTTTGCACCACTATGAAAAAACAAGACTGGATACTCATTTTCTGCGTCGCCGTGGTGCTGACGCCCTTTTTCATCCCTGCCACGGGATTTTTCGCATGGTTCTGTGCCGCCACGGCAGCGCACCCCTACATCATGGCTTTCTTCAAGTTCGCCATCCTCGCCACGCTGGGCGAGATGCTGGCATTGCGCATCCGCAAAGGCGTCTACAACGAGCCGGGATTTGGCGTGCTGCCACGCATGATTGTGTGGGGATTCCTGGGTATGGCTATCGCCATGTCGATGGTTATCTTCAAGAGTGGCGTTCCTGTGTTCCTGGGTTCGGTAGCCGATGCGCTGACGGGCAACAGCGGCCATGCCGCCGTTTATGCCGCCATCTTCAAAGCGTCGGAACTCACCTGGGCCAAGCTGGGCATCGCCTTTGCCGTATCGGTGCTGATGAACAGCATCTTTGCCCCTGTGATGATGACCTTTCACAAATGCACCGACATCCACATCACCGACAACGGCGGCACCGTGCGCGGACTGCTGCGCCCCATGAAGATGCGCGAGATCATGAGCAAGAAAGTCAACTGGGACGTGCAGTGGAACCTGGTTATCAAGAAGACCATCCCCCTTTTCTGGTTCCCGATGCATACCATCACCTTCATCCTGCCGCCCACCTTCCAGGTGCTCTTCGCCGCCCTGCTCGGCGTGGCGCTGGGTCTCATCCTGGCCCTCGCGGGTGGTAAGAAGTAAGATGTCAACAAAATAACCAATTAGACCAATTGGACTAATTAGACCAATAAGCCTATAGCGTTTTGAGCACCAACTTCCATACGCATAGCGAGTACTGCGATGGTCGCGGTACACTTCGCGAGTATGTCGACTATGCCGTCGCCCACGGCTTCGGCGCGCTGGGCTTCTCCAGCCATGCGCCGGTGGATTTCGACAACAACTTTGCCCTGCCTGCCGAACGCTACGCCGACTACTGCAGCGAGGTGCGCGCGCTGCGCGACGAATACCGCGGACGTATCGACCTTTTCCTGGGACTGGAGATAGACTATGTCCCCGGTCTGCTCGACGACTTTACTCCTTTGGTCCAGCAAGGCGGCTTGGACTATTTCATCGGTGGCGTACATCTGGTTACCGTGCCGGGCGACACCATGCCCGCCGACCGCAGCGAGCGAGCCGACCATCTGTGGTTCATCGACGGCCCGCGTTACGAGACCTACGACGAAGGACTGCAACGCCTCTTCGGCGGCGACATCCGTCGCGCCGTCACCGCCTTCTTCCAGCAGAGCAATGAGATGATCGAGCGGACGCTACCGCCCATCGTCGCCCATATCGATAAGATTGTCATGCACAACCGCGGCCGCTACTTCAGTCCCGACGACGGCTGGTTCCAGTCGTTGCTGGGCGAGACGCTGCTGTTGGCCCACGAGAAAGGCTGCATCGTCGAAGTCAACACCCGCGGACTTTACAAAGGTCGCCACACCGACTTCTACCCCTCACGCCGCGCCCTGGCCGACATGAACCGCATGGGCATCCCCGTCATCGTCAGCACCGACGCCCACTGTCCCGAAGACCTGACCCGCACCGAAGGCGCCCACGAAATGCTCCGTGAGATCGGGTATCGGAATGTGGTGGAGCGGCTGTAAGGAAACCGATTACTGGAGTGTAGGAACATTGCCCGTGTTCCACGCCGTATAGCTGCTGTTAGCGGCCTGCCATGCGCGGAGGGCGTCGCCCAAATTAGTTTGTGTGCCACCGATAGACACTGAGGTCGGCGTCGAACCCGCATTATCACCGTATAGTGTACCACTGCTGCCGTCGTAATAGGCACAATCGGTTGGCGGAGTATCCGTATAGGTTCCGTTTCGACCCATGAAATGTTCCGTATTCGTTCCAGAATAACACCCAACCTTGGCATAGCAGTATGTCGCTGTAAAGTAAGTACTATTATTTGCTATACTATACCCAATATCACAGCAATAACTATAACTGCCCGTCCGTAAATCGCCATCAAAATAGGTGTTATAAAGATGGGTTCTGTTGGTTGAGTAATTATCGTAACCAAGAATGCCACCTGTATATGTAATGCCAGTAATCGTACATCTCACAAAACTATTATATACATAAAGCGTACAGGCATATGACGAAGAATGATGCTTATATCCAACCAATCCACCATTTCTTTCTTTCCCCGTAATGTCTCCCAGATTACTACAATTCTTAATGGTCACAGCACATGCCTTGTTGATATATATACGTCCGACCATACCGCCCATAGCTGTTTCACCACTGGTTTTACCCGATATCATGGAGCCACAATTGACACAATGGTCCAAATAGGCACCATCACAATCATTATCCAACTGCCCTACTATACCACCTATTTGTGAGCCTGAGGTAGAACCATTATTCCTAACCGTCGCATAATTGACACACGAAGTTATATGAGCCTTTCTTCCGCCACCCAACATTCCTCCCACATACTGATTTCCTTTGAGGACTCCTGTTGCCGTGTTAGTGTTATTTGTAAGTGTCAAAACAGAAGTCGACCCATATTGACCAACAATGCCACCCACATATTGACTTCCAGTTATGGGTGCGCTATTTGTCGACCCAGTTATCTCAAGGTTCCCCGACGAACCCGATCCCACAATACCGCCAATCGACCCAGTACCCGTAACAGCCCCAGCATTATTATTTTGGGCATTATGGATAGTGCAGACGACATTAACTGATCCAATGATACCACCCACATTACCGGCAGTACTGCTGACCGTATTATTATTGATAGCCGTCCCCAGTATTTGGCATGCCGAATACCTACACGAGCCAACGATGCCTCCCACATATCCACCACTCGTATTATTGATAACACCGTTGTTGGTTACTGTCGCATCACTTGCAACCGTAAAGGAAATATAACCGCCACCCAGTATCCCTCCACAATATGATGTCGTCGAAGAAATGTTCCCATTATTGACGGTATTTCCTTTAATGGTAAGCGGTCCATAATTATCGTCGTTTCCTCCGACCATTCCTCCAACTCTCCCAGCAGCACTGACTGCACCATTGTTTATACAACCATCAATGGTCACTGAGTTCATTAACTTGCCAACAAACCCACCAATATATCGACCAATTGAATTATTACCATTTTCAAAAACATTGTGCCCCGTGACATTGGCATCATTGGTACAATTCGTAAACGTAGCCTGTCCTCGGCACAATCCCACAAAACCACCTGCAGACCCTTTGCGACTGATTGCAATCTTGTTGGTGCAGTTTTCAAACTTAGAGATCCCTCCCTCATTCCAAACATAGTTGGCAAACGCTCCAATAGGATCAATACCTGACCCAGAAGTACCAGAACTCGTAGTGCTGGCACAAGTGCCTGTCAATGTCAGGTTTTTGAATTCGGCACCATATACTCTGGCAACAAATCCACCCGCAGTGGCCAGTGATAACTTGATACTGTAGCCACCGCCATCATAGTGCGCCCAGAAATACTTGTTTGTACTCGTCCATGTTGAGCCCGAAGCATCGAGGTCCTTTATTTGACGATAATAGACAGCACTATTGTTGTACGTGGCGTTCGTGCTCGTCCCCATATACCCCTGCAATCGGGTGAGGTCGTCCACACTGGTAATCAAGAACGGGTTGGGTTCCGTACCGCAGCCCCAGAAAGCATAGTTGCAACGGTCGGTTTCGGGCTTGCAGGTACATTCCTCTATTTCGAAGGTAGCTTGTCCCATCTGGTTTCGAGAGAGGCTGAGCGGAACGGCGGAGGTGGCTTTCAAAGTGTAAAAGATGGTATCGCCATCGGGATCTTTGGCCAGCACCCGCACCGTCAGCACCTGGTCAGAAAATGGAGCCGATACAACATAGAGTGATGTACTGTCTTCATCATTCAACGGAATGGGACTGCTACTGCAATCCACCGTGATTCCGTGATAGCCGCTGGTAGGCTTTCCCATAGCAGGTGTATTCGTACCAATACCACTAACAGGTGACGAGCCAGCAAGATAAGCACTGGTCGCCTCCACAGTGACAAAATGCATATCCAAATCGTAGCCCGTACTGTTCAATATTGTCACTTTTAAAACACAGGCCACGTTGTGGAACTTCATGATACTGTCTTCGTCGCTACAATAAGCAATCATGGGGTTGAGCAACTGCTGGTATACATCACCTGTACCGTCATAGACCGCAGCTCGGATGTATGGTTGCACTGACAATACCGTCGCCGTGGCCGTGGTGCCGCCTTCGGTGATGCCGCTGATGCAGCCTGTGGGGTAGCCCGCTGTATAGCCGTTGCTACTTTCGTCAACCTCAAGAATTTTGGCTACTTTGTGGCCTGCATGATTGCCCGTACCCGGCTCCACTGACAGTGTGTATTCGTTACCGTTGACGTTGACATAGTCGCCGTTGTGCCAGCAGGCATAGCGGTTGTCGTCGATGTACACCTTGGCGCTGCCACGTCCCGGCTGGTCAACCAGGACGGCCGTCAGGTCAACCAAACGGGCCTCCTTACGGCACGCGGCAAAGAGCAGCAGCGCCCCCAATACTATCAACAGCAGTCGTCGCATAATGCAATGCAAAGATACGACTTTTGAAAGGAACCTCAAATAATTCTTATTTCGAACATGAATCGCACGAATAAAACGAATTATCTATTCGTTAGATTCGTTGGATTCGGTAGATTCGTGTTCAGACACCGTATATTTTCGAACACGAATCGCACGAATAACACGAATATTAATTGGTTAGATTCGTTGGATTCGTGTTCAGAGACATAGGGTAGCATCTAAAAAAACGAAACAAACGAAAATGATTTATCCGTATAATCCGTGACATCCGTGTTCAGAGTAAAAATTCGACCACGGATTTAACGGATAATACGGATATCTATTCGGTAGATTCGTGTTCAGACACCGTATATTTTCGAACACGAATCGCACGAATAACACGAATTATCTGTTTGGTAGATTCGTGTTCAGAAACATAGGGTAACATCTAAAAACACGAAACAAACGAAAATGATTTATCCGTATAATCCGTGTCATCCGTGTTCAGCGCAAAATTTCGAACACGGATTTAACGGATAATACGGATTATCTATTCGGTAGATTCGTGTTCAGAGACAGAGGGTAACATCTAAAAACACG
>JAFSYK010000066.1 GCA_017449975.1 Bacteroidales bacterium | reverse complement strand
GAAATCACTTTCTTTTTGCATTCTTACACGAGATTTTTTGTATCTTTGCAAGAAATAAACTGACGAACCTTTATGAAAGCATCCCTTTTCAACACGACGAGAGCTTGGAAGCGTTGTTGGCTGCTGGCCTTGGTGGCATTGTCATCACTGGCCGTGCAGGCGCAGACACGCATGGTGGAAAACTTAGTCGACGGCTGGCGGTTCCATGCCGGCGACATCACGGAGGCAGCGCAGCCTGCCTACGACGACAGTAGCTGGCGCACCGTTGCCCTTCCTCACGATTTCCAAATTGAACAGCCGTGGGTGGCACCCGATGCAGGCGAGAAAGCCGATAATACCGATGTTGCCGCGAACATCAGGAGTCGCCTCTCGAGCCGCGGCTTCAAGGAGATGGGGCAGGGGTGGTATCGCTATCACCTAACGCCCGATGCTAGTCTGAAGGACAAACGCCTGCTGCTCGACTTCGGAGGCATCATGTATGTCGGCGATGTCTACCTCAATGGCGAGCGCGTTGGCGGTACCGACTATGGCTACGTGGGCTTCGAGGTCGAAATCACGGGCCGACTGCGCTTTGGTGAGGACAATGTCATCGCCGTACGTGCCGACACACGCGACCCGTTCAGTTCTCGTTGGTATACCGGCGGTGGTCTCTTCCGCTGTGTGAAACTCATTGCTACTGCCGGCGACCAGTTCTTCACGCGCCATCCTCTATATATCCGTACACGCGAGAACCGCTATGTTGACATCTCGGCGGAGTTCACCAATCGTGGGCGTGACCGTCAGACAGGGCTGCGCGTACGAATCCTCGATCCCGATGGGCAGCAGGTCTATGAGGGCACGTCGACACGCCGTCGCAATACGCAGTCGCGCACCATGGAGGCTTATCTGAATGATATCCAGATACCGCAGCCGCAGCTGTGGGACGTCGACAATCCACGCCTTTACACCGTCGTAGCCCAACTTGTGCGCGAAGACGGAACGGTGGCCGACGAGGTCAGCGAGCGCTTCGGCATTCGCACTATTGAGATTGGTCCCGACTACGGTCTGAAGCTCAATGGCCGGAAGGTCTTACTGAAAGGATATGCCAACCACCACTCGCTTGGAGCGCTCGGTGCCGCTAACTATCCGCGTGCCATCGAGAAGCGCCTGCAACTCATGAAGCAGTTTGGAATGAATCACATCCGCACCAGTCACAATCCCTATAGCCGCGAGTTCATCGAGCTTTGCGACCAATATGGCATCCTCGTCGTCGATGAGCTCTACGATAAATGGACACGTCAGCACACTGGCGGCCGCGTGGCGTTCGAACAGCTGTGGCAATACGATGTTCCCGAGTGGGTGCGCCGCGATCGCAACTCGCCATCAGTGGTGCTCTGGAGTCTTGGCAACGAGCTGCAGCAAGATCCCAACCAGCCGTTCAACGACTTCGGCGTGACCATGTTCAAACTGCAGAAGACACTCATCCAGCGATACGATTCCACACGACTTGTCACCGTGGCTATGCATCCGCGCTATCGCAACTGGGATACCGACTCGCTGCCATGCGACCTTGCCCTGCAGACCGATGTACAGGCCTACAACTATCGCTACATGTACTTCCCCGGCGACGGCCGTCGCTTCCCGTGGATGACGTTCTACCAGAGTGAGGCCGCCGTGGCCGCTATGGGACCGAACTTCTTCGAGATGGACCTCGACCGTGTCATCGGGCTTGCCTACTGGGGAGCCATCGACTATCTCGGCGAGTCGCAGGGGTGGCCTGCAAAGGGTTGGGCACAGGGCGTGTTCGACATATCTCTTGAGCCAAAGCCCAAGGCATATCTCATGCGAAGCATGTTCAAGCCCGACGAGCCCGTTGTTCACATCGCCGTTATCGACAGTCGTGGCGACCAGATGTGGAACGGTGTGCAGACCGGCAACGATGGAATGAGCGACCACTGGGATCGCAAACCCGGCTCTCGCCTGCAGGTCATCACCTATACCAATGCAGAGGAGGTGGAACTCTTTGTCAACGGAAAGAGCCTTGGCCGCAAGGCGAATCCTGTGGACGATGCCAAGCGCCGCAATCAGATACGTTGGGAAGACGTGGAATACCAGCCAGGTCGTGCTGTTGCCGTTGCCTACAACAATGGGCGAGAAGTGGCACGACATCAGATTGAAACCCCAGGAGCAGCCGTGAAACTTGTTGCCATTCCCGATCTCGTTCCGGTGAAAGACAAGAGGAAGGCCGTTGCTACCGACGACAAGAGTTGGCATGCCGATGGCATGGACCTGCAGCACGTTCGCATCTATGCCGTCGATGCCAAGGGCCGTCGTGTCTATGGCGCTCAGCAGGAACTGACGTTCAGCGTGGAGGGCGATGCCAGCATCGTTGCAGTCACCAATGGCGACATCAACAGCGACGAGCTCAACTGCACCGATCACCGCCATCTCTGGAACGGCTCGGCCATGGTCATCCTCCGTGCAGGCAAGACGGCTGGCCCCGTCGTCCTCACCACTCATGCCGAAGGAATGAAACCTCTCAAGACCGTGCTTGCCACAAAGTGAGGCCTCACCTCTGCCCTCGTCGAAAGGGAGGGAGATTATCTTCTGTGTGTTGAGGCATCACTCAACAAATGAATTGATTACTTATTCTATTGCTAACGTGCTGTACTTGTTTTTGTGCAGCACGTTAGCATATTTTGTGCAGCACATCGGCACAATTTAGGCAGCACGTCGGCACATTTTACGCAGCACGTCGGCACAATTTAGGCAGCAGTGCTGCACACTTTCGGCAGCAATGCTGCACAACTTACGCAGCAATACTGCACACTTTAGGCAGCAATGCTGCACAACTTGTGCCAGCATGCTGCGCAAAAACTGGCAGTAAGCTGCGCACATTCCTTTTTTGCGTGTAATGATTATGATTGGCAAAAAAAGGTGCAATGATGACAAACCTATTTCAATATTTTTTATTACCTTTGCCATTTGAAAGG
>JAFSYK010000065.1 GCA_017449975.1 Bacteroidales bacterium | reverse complement strand
CGGCATATGTTGTAGACAAGGTTTGACAGTGCGACACACCCCGCCCTGTTTGTTCACCGCTTCGCTATCGGAACGGCCTCTGGCAGTTCCTTCTTCCCTCTCCGAGAGGGGATGGCTACGCAGTCCATTGATTGGTACACTTTTACACAAGTAGACTGACATCCAAGCCGCTACCGCGCCATCCCCTCTCGGAGAGGGGTGCCCGAAGGGCGGGGTGTGTCGCACTATACAGACATTCTTTATAACATAATCAGGACTTTTTACTATCTCCATCAATAATTAATAAATGTATGTTTTTTTTGATTTCTTACTTATGTGCTAATTGGCCTTTTGTTTGGTTGTTTTGTCGAATATTTTATATATGATGTCCCGAAAGATTTCTTTTTTGTCTGAGGAGAAGATATAGATTGTTTTTTCGGCAAATATGGCCGACAGGATGCAACTGTCGTTGTAGGGCTGCAGATGGGCGATCCAGGTGATGGGCAGCGTGGTGTCGATGAGTCCGATGGCTTCTTCGGGGATGGGCTTTATGTCGAAATCGCGTTCGAGCAGGTGCCAGGAGGAGTCGTTTGTGGCTTGCAGCACTGCGACATCGGTGATGAGTGTGTCGTTGACCTTGTAGTTGAGCACGTATGCTGAGTGTAGTGTGCTGTCGTCGGCATAGTGGTTGTAGATCAGATGTGCGGTGCGTGAGGGGAACAGAAACTCGCGGTAGCGCACAAATACAACGAGACTTGTCACAATGATGAAGATGGCGATGGAGAAAGCCAAGAAGCGTCGCCCGCTGTTTTTTATTGTATGTGTTCTATTGTCCATTGTATGTTTTTTGATAGGGTGTCGTTGTCGATGCTGTTGCTTTTGATGTAGGTTTCGCTGTTTTGTATGTGGCTGGCGAGGGCCGGGGTGGCTGAGGCGGAGAGCAGGAGCAGTATGGCGGCGGCATAGCGGTGTGCCTTGCGTTGGAAGGGCTCGGGGACAGGGAATTTGAGTCGCGAGGACAGTGGCGCAGCGTTGGCGACGATGTGTTCGATGCGGCGGCTGTGGCTGTCCCAGATGGATTGCAGCTCTTGCATAAGGGGGTCGTTGCGGAGCTGTTCGAAATCGTCGGTCGTGTGCGGAGCGGCGGTTTCTTGCTGGTGTTCATTCTTGATTGTTT
Organism: Bacteroidales bacterium; assembly: GCA_017449975.1. GTDB lineage: Bacteria > Bacteroidota > Bacteroidia > Bacteroidales > P3 > Colimorpha. Next base: position 8,087 of record JAFSYK010000065.1, on the reverse strand, counting down.
TCATATTTGCGTTTTATTTTTGTCATCAGTCGGTGGATTTTTTGTTTCACTGCTGTTTCTGTTTTTCCTGTAATGTCGGCAATTTCGTTGGCTGTGAGCCGGTCGAGGTAGAGGTATACCAGTTGCCGCTCGTTCCAGGGGAGCCGGTCGATGATGCCGTAGAGGTCGGCGACGGCCGGGTTGCGGGCTTCGTCGGCGATGGAGTCCAGGTAGTTGTTGTCGACGCATACCAGCTTGACGCGCGAGCGCTTGCGGCGGAGCTCCATCCGGATGGTGTTGAGGGTCACTTTATAAATCCACGTCGTCTCTAAGCCAATACCTTTGTATCCGTTCCATCCGCGCCACAGACGGATGCAGACTTCCTGAAAGAGCTCGTCGGTGCAATAGGCGCTGTGGTCACCAAGGGCATAGCAAAGCCTGTTGATGAGGCTTTCGTTGCGCTGAAGCATCATCACAAACTCGTCTTGCGAGTTTAAGAACTCGGTGTCGACATTTTTTACTATGTCCATTTTTACCTTTTTTATCTATATTAGATGCATAAAAATCAAAAATGTGACACCCTGATGAAAATTTTTTTTTGCCGGAAAGGTTAGTTTTGTGCTAATAGGCTGTATAGTAGCTTGTTGTTTTGAAGTGGAATCAGGTAGTAGATCGACATTTTGTCGCGGAAGAATTCGACGGCGCCACGCCGCTGCCAGTACTGGTGGGTCTTGAAGTGGTGCATAACGGGAACGAAGAGGAATAGTACTGGTTTTTGTTTACCAATAGTGTTCTGTCTTATGCTGGTTGTGCAAATGGTTGGCACTCCTAAAAAGGTAACGGAGATTGTCAAATTTTTTTGTCCGTTATTTGGAACGTCGTGTCAGCAAGATTATCATAATGATACAGAAGAGGGTAGCGAGGCTGAACAACCAGGATGACACGCTGGAGATGGGGCTGGGGAACTTGTCGAAGGTGAGCATCGTATATGTGTCGGTAACAAGCGAGTAGATTGACATAACGGTGAGGATGCTAATGACGACTTCAATGGTGTGGGACGATGTGGACTGTTTGTCGGTGTCGATGCCGGAAGCGGCGGTTTCAAGAGACTTTTGACCGTCGATGAAGGCATTGAAACGGTCTTGGTCATTGTACTCACCATAGCTGCGCTCGGTGAGGAAGGTCTTGGGGTTGTTGAGATCGCGGATGGCGAGACGTAGCTCCAACAAGGAAAGGTTGTCTTTGTTGATGATGTTTTTGATGTATTTGGTGCTGAAGGGTATGTTGTGGCTCAGCAGTCGCAGAATGTTCTTGTAATTGATGGCTCCGAGGTCGTAGATGAGTACCTGCCAGGCCGAGAGGATGGTGGCGCTTGCCAGCTCGTGTGCCTCCCAGTCGTCTTTCTCGGAGGGGACAACCCATAGGTGGTTGCCGAAAAGCTGCCACGACTTGCAGTCGCCCATCATAATAAGGTTGTCGCTCATATTGAGGGCATTCCGTAGCTGGTCGGCGGTTTGCTGGCTTGTGGTCAGGGTGTTGTAGGTGTAGACGTAGGTGTCGTTGCATTCATTGCTCGAAGCTATGCCGTGCTTGATCATAAGCTCGGTGAGTTTCTTGTGGATGCCGAAATAGAAATCGGGATTGCCTGTGGTATATTTGCTTCCTGAATTGATCATCGATGTTACCAGGGGGGCGTTCCAAGAGAAAAACTCCACCACTTTATGGTTGTCTTCCTGGATGGTTACCCATGTCGTGGCCAAATCGGGATAACTTGCGAGGTCGAAGGTGGCGTAGAGTTCCATAGTGGCGAAGCCCAGAACTCCGAAAAAGATCTTGATCTTGTATAGCTTGATGATGTCTAATGGCGTTTGCTCGTTGATTTGCCTGATGAGCTTTTGCGTGGTGGTCTCGTTGAGTTCGAGGCAGAGCATAGTGGTGTAGTCCTCGGTGTAGTCGCAGATGGGACTTTTTACGGAGGTGAGTGTTCCGTAAGGTGTGCTGTCGTTGATGACGGTGTCGCGAGGAATGAGTTTGGTCCGCACGTCTACCTGCCAATAGATTGAAAGTACGTATTTTTCCATATCGAGAGGTTGCTTATGGGTTTTATATTTAAAATAACGACTTTTTTCGCCGATTATTGCGCTCAATGCAATAAGATGTCAAATGGTAAGGTCCAATAATCAAGGCCATCCGTGCCGGTCGCGATGCCAAGTAAAAACAGCGTTTTGTCAATAACAAACAAAGGTGCCCCATTTGGGACACCTTCGTTCTTTTGTTGTAGATGTGAAGGTTAGCGTATCACTACCACACGCTTTGTTTCGACACCGACAACCTTGACCAGATATACTCCCGTTGCGGGAACAGCGAAAGTCTCGGTAGCGTCAGCCTTGGCACTGTGATGGAGCATACGGCCGTTGATGTCGAAGAGATAGACCTCGCGGCCTTCGGCACCAGTCAGGAAAATGTGGCCATCCTTGCCATAAGCGTTGATGCTGATGGCATTGGCATCCTCAATGCCTTCAGGACCGTCGAACAGGGCGATTAATGTGTGGACAAAGCCAAGCAATTCGTCTTCAACCTCGAAGGCGATGGTTGATGCAACGGAAGGTATTGTCTCGTCCTGTATGATACCATAGATAGGATGTGCAATTGTGACGTGCCATCCGATGAAGCTGCAGCCTGAGGCGGGAGTGGCTGTCACCGTGACGGTTTCACCCTCGCCATAGTTGTAGGTGCCTGCAGCGGGCGAGACCGAACCATAATTGGGATTGTTGACACCGACGACAACTGTCAGGCTGTCGGAACTGATGCTGGCTGGACCGAAGATGGCGGTGAGAGTGGCGTTAGACATATATTCGTCGGCATATGCGATGCCTGTAATAGTAGTAACTGCCTCGTCCAGCGGTTCGGTGTAAACCTGTCCATAGTAGGTGTATGTCATTGTCCACCCCAGCAGCTGGTAGCCATCGTTGGGTATGGCGGTAACAGTATATTCCTCCCCATCAGAAAATACATAGGTGCCTGGAACAGGGTCGGTGGTTCCCATAGCTGGGTCATTGACAGCAAAGGTGATGAAGACACGGCTGTGGTCGAAGGTGCTGTCGTCGGTAAAGAGGGCGGTGAGGACAATGTTGCTGGCATCGCCAATCTCGAAGAAGTCGGTGTAGAACTCGTTGTCGCCAAACATAGTGTCGCGTATGTTCATACCCATATAATTGGCTCTGAGCTCCCATCCCATAACAAAGTAACCGTCGTTGGGCGTGGCGAGGAAATGAACCTCCTGGTTCTCGGCAAAGGTGTAGGTGCCAGGGGGCGGTGTGGTGGTGCCCATCGAGGGGTTGTTGATGGCCACGGTGAGGGTCACGCTGTCGGGTATGTACTCGCCTTCAACGAATTGGGCGACAATAGTCTGGGTGCCGCCCGTTGTCCAGATGCCAAAGGTGTATGGGTTCTCCATACTGACAGTGTAGCCGTCCTCGTCGGTCCAACGCACGAAGCTGTTGCCCGTATTGGGGACTGCGGTGACGGTGACTGGCGAGCCGTAGGGATACTGGTAGGTGCCCGGAGCGGGGTTGGTGGTGCCGAGCGACGGGTCGTTGACACCGATGACAAGGTCCTCGTGTGGAATCTCGCCATACTCGAAGACAGCGTAATAGGCAAAGTTATAGTTGGCATAAGTTGATCCGTCAGTAACAACGTTTGCAACAAAGGTGTAGATCATATCGTGACTTACCGTGTCGTACGAAACTCCGTCGTACGAATTCATATCAAGCCAACCTACAAAATGATAGCCAGGTTGGGGAGTTGCGATAAGTGTTACTGTGTCGCCGACATTATAGGTACCTGTACCTGTGACCGCACCACCGTCATAGTAGACGTATGCATTGACACAGATGAAAGACAGTGGGGTGCGGGCGCTGCCGAAATAGGCTCTGATGGTGGTCGGATAATTTACATAATCTCCCATATGGTAATCCATATCATAATAGGGAGGGAACAGGTGATACCAGTATACAGTGCTGCGTTCCACTCCGTCCTGAATCCAAGTTCTCAAATAGCCTTTGCAGTAATAACCGCTGTCTGGTATAAAATCGATGTCTTGGATATCACCCTCCGCGTAGTAGTAGGTGCCTGCGGCAGGACTGGTGTGGCCGAAATGATAAGTGGGGTCCACTATTATGGTCAAGGGCAGAGAGTCGGTGGGGCGAATGGAGTCGAAATGTGCGGTGAGGGTCAAGTTGTTCAGGTTGTCACCGAAGAGCAGGTAGTCGGCAAGGTCTTGGTCGGTAATGGTCAGGCTGCTGCCGAGGGGTTGATCCCAGTGCTGTCCTGAAGAAAGGTCGAACGCAATCGACCAATACTCCAACTGGCAGCCGCTGCTTGGTATGGCCGTGACACTGAAGCCGTCGGTCTCGGCAAACCTATAGGTGCCCGGCTGAGGATTGGTGGTGCCTAACGGCTGGATTGGCGTAAGACCTCCCGGCTGCGGATAGGTCGGATAAGCCACAGCGATGGTGACCTCCACCGAGTCGGGGTCCTGGACAGTGCCCTGTGGCACAAACACGGCGGTAAGCGTCATACCGTCCATAGTCGACGCATCTACTACGTCACTAACGGTAGGTGTGTTTACGCCAAGTGAATAATTGAATGTCTGGCCATACACCGTGATGCTTATCGTCCAGTCGCTCAGCTCGTAGCCGCTGTTGGGAACGGCTGTGACGCTGAACGTGGCTCCATTGGCATAGGTATAGGTGCCCGGCGCCGGGGTGGTGGTGCCCATCGTGGCGTCGTTGACGGCAAAGGTGATGCTGGCGCTCGTCTGCGCCTGCGACACTAACGGCAACATCAGCAATGCCGCCATAACTATTGTAGATAAAATCTTTCGCATAGCTTTATGATTTATTGGTTAATATTTCAATCCTTAATCAATCGTACGGAGTAGCCTACACGCGGGCTGTCGCCGGCGGGATAGAAGAAATGGCTGTTGTCGTCGAAATAGATGCCTCGCAGGGAATAGTCTTCGTTCTCTGTGTCGTGGCTGGACGACCAATAGCTGCCCCTATACCCAACATCGGACACTGCATCACCCTCGCGATTGCCTGCAGCAGGCAGGAATATAGCACCCGCTGCCTCCATCTGCTGCCACTGCGATGCAGTATACTCGTTGTCGTCATAATAGCCATAAGTGCCATTGTGGGCCGTGAAAGAAAGGCCCGAAGGCGCCGTCCAATTGTCGGGCAGGATAATCAGGCCTCTGGTGGTCCCCGCAATGGTGGCCAAGCCACTCTTACCGGCACGATCCAGCAGGTACTGCCACTCGGCGGCGGTCATCGTGCGCCACATATGCGCTTGGTCGCCGCCGTTGCTGATGGCGTTGTGCCAGCCCCAGTCGGCCTCGGCATAGCTGCCCGTGAGGGAAACGTTGCGCAGGTAGTCCTGGAAATTCCAGCTGGCGCTGTAGGGCATATAGCACACAACTCCGCTGTTCCATCCGCTGGTGCCGTAGGCGAAGAGGTCAATCCAGCCGCTGTTGGTTGCGGAAATAGCGGCATTAGCGTCGCCCACAAAGTCCAGCTGGCTCTCGGCAAAACGCCACGTGCCGGTCGATGCCTGATACTGCAGGTTGCCCTTGCTGAAATGCACCTGCTTGGTGGCACTCACCGAAAACAGCGCATTGCTGGCACCGTTCTGGTCGAAACCGCCTTGCGAGGCTGTGCCGCCTGTGCCTTTCACCGCACGGACAGGATAGCCATACTCGCGGCTGCCGCCTTCCATATGCCTGTCTTCACCAGCGAAGAAATAATGCCAAGCGAGGGCAGGATTGTCTTCCGCATAAATAGAACTGGACCAATAGAAGCCGCCACTGTTGTCGCCTATCAGGTCACCGAAACGGCGGTAGTCGGCGGCTGGCAGGAAGATGCTCTTGCCGTTCGAGGCCGTGAACTTCACACCGCGCACACCGTTCTGAGTAGTCCAGGTGTTGGTTGTGTTGGCCAGCAGTTCCTCCCATTCCGCACGTGTCGGCGTGCGGGCGCCACCACCCATATTGACGGTCGCGGGGTCGTCTTCTGGTTCCAATGTGGTCTTGTTGTCTGTGAAGCCGTTGAGGCCCATCCAGTCTGCGGTGCAATATTTGGTAAAGGCACCGTACTCGCCGAAGCGGTAGGTGTTCCAATCGTAGTAGGATTTCGTGGTCGTCTCGCCCCAGGCATAGTGGTTACCGAAGTCCTCGGGACGGCTGGCGCCCACGTTCTGCGAGGCCCATTTCAGGCCGCTCGGCAGGCCGAGGTCCACCCATTCCATCTGTGTCTGGGTACCGGGACCGTTTGGATTGTTAGGATTGTTCGGGTCGTCGCCAGGAGTAAGCGGTGTCTCCTCGCAGGCCCATAGTCCCATACACAGCAACAGCGTCGCTGCCATCAAAAGTGTTCTCTTTGTTTTCATAAGATTATGTATTAATTTATAAAAAATGGTGTTAATCATTCATATTACAACAATAGCAGGGAGCCGCGAGATGGACCTTTCAATTCCACCTGCACGGCTCCCTGTCGGAGTTTTTCGGTGTTGTCTTTTTTGCAATTATACGGTTTTCCCCTGAATGTCGTTGCAGGGGGGGGTGATAATCAGTGAGTTACGTTGGCTAATATGTGATTGCGGACAGGCTATCATAAGTGCAAAGGTACAAAAAAAATTGATATAAGCCCCTTTTTATTGAAAAAAAATGCTGCGAATAGGAAATGCATTGTTCATTTATGTGTTGTGCCGGGGAGGGATGGAGGGGCTTTGCACGGCATTTCTCCTGGATACATTCGGCGTGGTTTCCTCCCATTGAAAAGGTTTCCGTCCCAGCCTCGACCCACACAGTCTTTGCATAAAGTTATCAACAACCTTTTATAAAGCTTTTATCATCTTTTACCATTGTAAAATTTGATAAAACTTTGATAAGAATTTGGGTAGAATTTGATAAGAAGATGATATCTGGAAATCAAGGGGTTGTAATAGCACAAAAAAAGGCCTTTCAGAAGGCCTTTTCGATGGTGTTTTAGGGCGTCTGTGACACCCTTTTGTTAATAACTTTTTGGGGTGTTTTTGGCTTTGGCACGGTGTGTGAAATCCGTGGCAAGGAGTCTCTATTTTTTGTGGAGCGACAGCATTCGGGGCTTGCCGCGAAAGTCGCGGTGAAGTGTTGTGGCGAAGCCGTGGCTGACGAAGTATGCAGCTGTCTCGTCGCCGAGCTGTTCGTTGATTTCGAGTACGATCTTCCCGTTGTCTGACAGATGTTTGTCGGCAATGCCGGCAATGGCGTGGTAGAATAGGAGCGGGTCGCTGTCGGGGACGAACAACGCCTGCTGCGGTTCCCAATCGAGGACGTTGCGTTGCATTACGGCTCTCTCTCTGTCCATAACGTAGGGCGGGTTGCTGATAATAATTTCGAATTTTGAATTCTGAATTCTGAATTCAGAAAGGATGTCTACTTGGATAAAGTTGACATTGACGTTGTTGGCTTGTGCGTTCCGTTTGGCTACGGCGAGGGTCTTTTCTGATATGTCAACAGCCGTCACTTCAGCGTTGGGCCACTGTTTGGCTAATGCTATTGCTATGCATCCGCTGCCGGTGCAGAGGTCGAGGATTGTGAGTTGTGAATTGTGAATTGTGAATTGTGAATTGTGGCTGATTGTCCAGTTGACAATCTCTTCGGTCTCAGGGCGGGGGATAAGTGTGTTTTTGTCTACTTCGATGCGGCATCCGCAGAAGTCGGTCCATCCGATGATGTGCTGTATGGGACGGAAGCGCTTCAGGTCCTCGGCAGCCCAGTGGAAGCGCAGCAGGTTGCTCTGGTTGACGGTGTCGTCGCGGCGCAGGAGCAAATCGGTGAGCGACCAGCCAAGAAAGGCTTCGAGCAACATACGCACAAACATCGTTATCTCGCTATCAGGATATAAGCCTGCGAGCTCGGTGTGGAAATACCGCTCAATGTCGCGAACCTTGTTCGATGGTATGTGCATATCTGTTGTGTTCATAAGTCTTTACTGTAATGTCGTCGTTTTCTGATTCTCCTGCTCGCAAGCGAGCGAGATCTCGTAGATCTTGTAGATTTCCGTTTGTTT
>JAFSYK010000064.1 GCA_017449975.1 Bacteroidales bacterium | reverse complement strand
GTTGCCACCACGCGTCCCGAGACCATCATGGGCGATACCGCCATGTGCATCAACCCCAAGGACGCCAAGAACCAGTGGCTCCGTGGCCACCGTGTCATCGTCCCCCTCGTGGGCCGCGAGGTGCCTGTCATCGAAGACCGCTATGTCGACATCGAGTTCGGTACCGGCTGTCTGAAGGTGACCCCCGCCCACGACATCAACGACTACAACTTGGGCAAGACCCACAATCTGGAGACCATCGACATCTTCAACGACAACGGCACCATCTCCGAGCAGTCGCCCCTCTATGTCGGCATGGACCGCTTCGCCTGCCGCAAGCAGATAGCCAAAGACCTGGAAGCCGCTGGACTGATGGAGAAGGTGGAGGACTACACCAACAAGGTGGGCTACTCGCAGCGCAACCCCGACACCGCCATCGAGCCACGTCTGTCGCTGCAGTGGTTCCTCAAGATGCAGCACTTTGCCGACATCGCACTGCCGCCCGTCATGAATGGCGAAATCAAGTTCTATCCCGAGAAATACAAGAACACCTACCGCCAATGGCTGGAGAACATCCAAGACTGGTGCATCAGCCGCCAGCTCTGGTGGGGCCACCGCATTCCCGCCTGGTACATTGAGGTCAACGGCAAGGAGGAAATCATCGTCGCCCTCAACGAAGAGGAAGCAAAGAAGATGGCCAAGGAGAAATACAACTACACCGGCGAGATGCATCAGGACGAGGACGCCCTCGACACCTGGTTCAGCTCCTGGCTTTGGCCCATCTCGCTCTTCGACGGCATCAACAATCCCGGCAACGAGGAGATCAACTACTACTACCCCACCGTCGACCTCATCACCGCTCCCGATATCATCTTCTTCTGGGTGGCGCGCATGATTATGGCTGGCGAGGAATATATGCACAACGTGCCGTTCCGCAACGTCTACTTCACCGGTGTGGTGCGCGACAAGCTGGGCCGCAAGATGTCCAAGTCGCTCGGCAACTCGCCCGACCCCATTAAACTCATGGAAGAGTTCGGCGCCGACGGCGTGCGTATGGGTATGCTGCTCACCGCCCCTGCCGGCAACGACATCCTCTTTGACGAGAAGATTTGTGAGCAGGGCCGCAACTTCTGCAACAAGCTGTGGAACGCCCTGCGACTGGTCAGCGGCTGGCAAGTCGAGGATGGCAGCAACAAGGAAGAAGGCAAGGATTCTCGTGACACTCAGGCCACAACCCTCTCATCAAACGCCGCTGCCGTCCAGTGGATGGAGCAGCGCATGGCACAGGTGCTAGAGGAAATCGAAAAAGACTTCGAGCAGTACCGCCTCAGCGAGGCCCTTATGGCCAGCTACAAACTGGCTTGGGACGACTTCTGCTCGTGGTACCTCGAGATGGTCAAACCCGCCTACGGCACGCCCATCGACCGCGAGACCTACGACGCCACGCTCAGCATCTTCAGCCGCTTGATGCTCATCCTGCATCCCTTCATGCCTTTCGTCACCGAAGAAATCTGGCATACGTTGCAGACCGTCAGCCAAGGCGAAGAGAAGGCCGACTTCATCAATGCCAACTACAGCATTATGAACCAGCACATGCCCACCAGCGTATTCTACGACCAGCGCATGCTCGACGAGTTCGACGTGGCACGCGAGGTCATCGCCGGTGTGCGCAACATCCGCAACACCCGCAACCTCTCGCCCAAGGAAGCGCTCACGGTGAGTTATATCGCCAAGGACGAGCGTTATCAAATCAGTCATTTTGACGGCATTATCCGCAAACTGGCCAACGTCAGCGAGGTGACCGCCGTCAGCGAGAAGCCTGCCGGCGCGTTGAGTTTCATGATAGGCACCGCCGGGTACTTTGTGCCCATGAGCCAGAATGTCGACAAAGAGGCCGAACTGAAGAAGTTGCAGGATGATCTGAAGTACGCTGAAGGTTTCCTGGCCTCCGTCATGAAGAAACTCTCCAACGAGAAATTCGTCAACGGTGCCCCCGAACAGGTCGTCGCCACCGAGCGCAAGAAGCAGGCCGACGCCGAAAGCAAGATCGCCGCACTGAAAGCTCAGATAGAGGCGTTGGAAAACTAAAAAGTAAAAGCTAAAAACTAAAAAGTAGTTAGGGAGACCGGTGTTAAGATATATCAATAGTTCAATAGTTCAACAATTCAACAACTCAACAATTAAACATTTCAACAATTCAACAATTGAATTACTCCGAGACACTCTCCTACCTCTTCAACTCGCTGCCCATGTACCACCGTGTGGGGGCTGCCGCCTACAAGGCCGACATCCAGCCCACACTCGACCTCATGGAGCATCTGGGGCATCCCGAACAGAAGTTCCGCTCAATCCATGTGGCTGGCACCAATGGCAAAGGGTCAGTCAGTCATCTGCTAGCCTCTATACTTCAGGAGAGTGGCCTGCGGGTAGGACTCTACACATCGCCACACCTTGTCGACTTTCGTGAGCGCATCCGCATCAACGGCGATATGATACCCGAGGAACGGGTCACCGCATTTGTGGAGCAGCACCGCGACACCTTCAACCGGCTGCACCTCTCCTTCTTTGAGATGACTGTCGGTCTGGCCTTTGACTACTTCGCTACCGAGCAGGTCGACATTGCCGTCATCGAGGTGGGCATGGGCGGTCGTCTTGACAGCACCAACGTCATAACCCCTCTGCTCAGCGTCATCACCAACATCGGGTTCGACCACACGCAATTTCTCGGCACCACCCTTCCCGCCATCGCCCGCGAGAAAGCCGGCATCATCAAGGAGGGCGTCCCCGTCGTCATTGGCGAGACGCACCCCGAAACGGAACCTGTGTTCCGTCAGATTGCCGCCGAGCGACACGCACCCATTCTTTTTGCCGACCAAGAGTTTTCGCTCTCCGTCGTCAATGAGACCTCGGACCAGTTGACGTTCCGCATTGCGCCAACCGCAAGGGCAAATGATCAATATGCCTGTCCGTTGGCGGGCAGTTACCAGCAGAAGAATCTCGTCACTCTTTTCGGTGCCCTACGGGCACTGGAATCAATCAATGCCAACCCATCGACAAGGACAAATAATGATTTGCCCCTACAGCATCTGCAATCATCTATCTCTTCCGGCATCGCCCATGTGGTGGAGAACACCCATTTCCAAGGTCGATGGCAGACCATCGGACACAACCCGCTGGTCATCTGCGAGACAGCGCACAACGCCGACGGCGTCCGGGCAATGATGCAAAAGTTGAGGACGCTCCACTTCCGCCATCTTCATCTCATCTACGGTTGCGTCAACGACAAAAACTTCCGCGAGATTCTCGATTATTTCGGCAAGCAACTCTCAACACTCAACGCTCAATTCTCGACCTACTACACCCAGCCTTCAGTGCCACGGGCGCTGCCTGTCGACCAACTCGCCCAGGCTGCCAATGAGATTCAGATGCCCGGCAAAGCCTGCCCCGACGTACACAGTGCCATCGCCGCCGCCCGTGCCACTGCCCAATCCGACGACCTTATCCTCGTCACCGGCAGCATCTTCCTCGTCGCCGATGCGTTGGCGAAGGATTGAAGGATGAAGAGTTGGAAGGTTGAAGGGGGTAAAAATTCCTCCAGGAGGGAAGATTTGAGAATTTTTCTACAGAGAACTGAGAATTTCTTAGAGAAGATTTGAGAATTTTCCAGACAAGATTTGAGAATTTTTTGACAGAGATTTGAGAATTTTTTAGCTAAGATTTGAGAATTTTTTGACAGAGATTTGAGAATTTTTCTTACCTTTGCATCGTAAAATACAATGCGATATGTTACGGCGTAGACAAAGCGAGACACTGATTAACAGAATCAGCGAACCGCGGCGCACCATCCAGGTAGTGGCGGGTCCGCGGCAGGTGGGAAAAACCACAATGGTGAAACAGATTCTGAAGAATCTTGCCATTCCCTCCATGTTCTTCAATGCCGACACCGTGGAAAGCAACCAGTGGATATCGGAGCGTTGGGAAGATGCGCGTGCACAACTTCGTTACCAGGGGGCAAAAGAGATGCTGTTGGTTATCGACGAGATACACAAAATCGACAACTGGAGTGAAGCGGTGAAACGAGAGTGGGATGCCGACACCTTCAACGATGTCAATCTGAAAGTCGTGTTGCTGGGTTCGTCGCGTCTGCTGATCAAAAAGGGATTGACCGAATCGCTGGCCGGACGTTTCGAACTGATACCCATGGGACACTGGTCGTATGACGAGATGCACAAAGAATTCGGCTGGACCATCGAGCAGTACATCTACTATGGCGGCTACCCTGGCAGCGCCGCCTATATCAACGACGAGTCGCGATGGCGGCGCTATATCCGCGATGCCATAGTGACTCCTGCCATCAAGAAAGATGTCATCCAGACCAGCATCATCTACAAACCTGCGTTGTTGCACCAACTGTTCAAGCTGAGTTGCAGCTACTCCAGCGAGTTACTCTCCTACAACAAAATGCTTGGTTCCCTACAGGATGCCGGCAATACCACCACACTGGCGAGCTACATGGAGTTATTGGGCGAAAGCAAACTGGTGACGGGACTGCAGAAATACGCCGTGGATGCCTCGCGGAAATACCGCTCCATTCCTAAGTTCCAGGTATACAACAATGCCCTGATGACCGCCATGACCGACGGCATCAGTTTCAAGAAAGCCTACACGCAGCCCAAGCTGTGGGGGCGATGGGTGGAGTCGGCCGTGGGATGCTGGTTGCTTGACCACGCCGATGATATGGAATACAGGCTCTACTATTGGCGTGACGGCAACGACGAGGTGGATTTTGTCGTGGTGCATGGAGAGACGATGATTGCCATCGAGGTGAAAAGCGGCCACGAACAGACCAACCGAGGATTGAGTGTGCTGCGCGAAAAGTATCATCCCAAACACAGTCTGGTTGTCGGTGGTGCCTCCATGCCGCTGGAACAACTGTTTCAAGGCAACCTCCGCAACTTGTTCTGAATCCAATCCGCCGCCCAGCCTGACGACCTTATCCTCGTAGAACGGCTGAAGTTGTTGCGCCAAATCGTGCAGGGAGTGTTCGATGTGCAATAAAATGGCACTAGTGACGTCATTAATAGATGTATGGAAAACTTAGACAACAAGATTATCATTTACCAGACACCCGACGGCAATACGCAGATTGATGTCCGGCTGGAGAATGAAACCGTGTGGCTCACACAAGCTCAGATGGCAATGCTGTTTGAGAAGACTCCTCAGAATGTGACAATGCATATACGCAACGCCTATAATGAGGGTGAGTTGGATGAAAAAACAACATGTAAGGAATTCTTACAAGTTCAACTTGAAGGAAAGAGAAGAGTAAAACGTGTCCAAAAATTTTATGATTTGGATGTCATTATCTCTGTTGGCTACCGCGTGAAAAGTAAACGTGGTACTGCTTTCCGTATCTGGGCTCGTAACATACTGAAACAATATCTCGTCAAAGGATACGCCATCAACGAGAAACTGCGCAAGGAACAAATCGGAGAGTTGCGACAACTGGTGGGGATGCTGGGGCGAACCATCCAGAACCAACCTTTGCTCTCGAATGACGAGACCAACGCACTGTTCGATGTGGTGACCGACTACACATACGCTCTTGACACCCTCGACAGTTACGACTATCAGCAGCTGACCGTCAGCAACACCACCGGCGAGGCCACCTTCCACGCCACCTACGACAATGCGATGCAGGCCATCCAATCGCTGAAAGAGCGGTTTGGCGAGAGCTCCCTGTTCGGCAACGAGAAGGACGACTCGTTCAAAAGTTCTATTGGACAGATTTATCAGACCTTTGACGGCGTGGAACTCTACCCAAGCACCGAAGAGAAAGCCGCCATGCTGCTGTACCTCGTTACCAAAAACCACTCGTTCAGCGACGGAAACAAACGCATCGCCGCCACGCTGTTCCTCTGGTTCCTCAACAACAACCATATCCTTTACCGAGAGGACGGCAGCAAGCGCATCGCAGACAACACCCTCGTGGCCCTCACGTTGATGATTGCCGAAAGCCATCCCGAAGAAAAGGACGTGATGGTAAAAGTAGTGGTAAACTTAATAAACAAGAATAACCCATGACTCCTCTGAAGAAATATATCTGGCTGGTGGATACTGCATGAGAGCCAAATTGAGATTGGCGTGAAAGACGGCTGTCCCGTTTTTTTTCCTGCAGGTCCGCCCTACCCTCGATTTCATCCAGAAACTGCTCTCTTTCGGCAGCCGCATCGAGGTACTGAAACCCGAAAGCCTGCGCAAGGAGATGAAGAAAGAAGCCGAACAGATGGCCCGCAAATACAAGGAAGAATAAAGCGATCCAAATTCACATTCCCAACGCGATGGCGATGGCGGCACAGGCTTCGGCATCGGCGAGGGCGTGGTGGTGATGTTCGAGGTTGTAGCCGCAGGCGGCGGCGACAGTGTGCAGCTGGTGATTCTCGAGGTTGCGGAGCATGCGGCGCGAAGCCAGCAATGTGCAACGGAAATCGTAGTCCGGCCAGTCCATCTGATAGACCTGCATGACGGCACGCAGACAGCCCTCGTCGAACATCTTGTTGTGCGCCACTAGCGGCAAACCCGCTATCAGTGGTTCCACCTTACTCCATACTTGTGGAAACACCTCTGCATTGTCCGTGTCCTCCGGCCCCAGCCCATGCACCCGCTGACAGAACCAGCTGTAGTAGTTCGGCTCGGGCTTGACGAGGCTGTAGAATCGGTCGGCCATCACGCCATTGCGTACCACCACAATGCCCACGCTGCAGATGCTGGATCGACACCCGTTGGCCGTCTCAAAATCTATGGCAGCAAAGGAGTGCATTGGAAAAGGGTCATGGGTTATGGGTTATTGGTTATTGAGATAATGAATGGTTAGTGGTTATGGGTTATGGGTTATGGGTTATGGGTTATTGGTTATTGAAAGTTAAAAAATAGAAGGGTTGGAATTAGCGGGTGAGTTTGTGCCACTGGTGAGATCCGCCCTGCGGACAACCATAAGTCGACGGAGTGCGCTCGTTGTTGACAAAGACGCCACACTTGCGGCATTGGTAGACACTATTTCCCACCTTGCCCAGCTGGTGCCACTGGTGCGATCCGCTGGCGGGGCAGCCATAGGTGGAGGGATAGCTGTCGCATTCCAACAGCGTGCCGCATTTGCGACACATATAGTTTTTGTCGCCAACCCTACCCAACTTGTGCCACTGGTGCGAACCCCTGGCAGGACAGCCATAGGTCGAAGGCATCTGTTCCGACTTCACCACCGTACCACATTTGCTGCACTGGTAATAAGATAAATTACCGTAATAGTAGCCCACAACAGGAAACAACAAGGTCAAAAACAAAATAGCCTATTCAAAGTCGACTGTTTCTAATTACACTGCAAAGATACGATTTTTCAAAACGAATTGCATGGCAACTTACTGCAAAGACAGCTTAGCCAGATAGTGGCTGGATTGTTTAAACGTTTGAAAGATTGACAGAGTGAACCAACATTGGGCTGTTGAAAAAACAAGTCTGAACCAGCTATTTATCAAATATATATCGTGTACTTTTACAGAAACAAATACCCATTTAAGAAATGAGGCAACGCACTGTAATTCTTTTATTTGCATTATCACTAACCGCACCATCGGTTACCCTTTACGCACAGAAAGAGAACAACTGGCAGCGACGCGAGGTCAGCTACCAACAGGCCCACGATCTTTTTGCCAAGGAAAAATATGCCGCCGCGCAACAACTATTTGACCAGCTGGCCACACAGCGTCGTGGTCTGGCAGCACAGACGGCCGACGATGCCGCCTACTACGCCGCCGTATGCTCGAACAAGCTGGGCAACGACGATGCCGAGTACCGTCTGCTGCAGTTCCTCAATCAGCACCCGCAAAGTCTGCACACCAATATGGCCCATGTGCAGCTGGGCAACTTCTACTACCGTCGCAGCAAATTCAAAGAGGCACTGCAGTACTACAGCAAGGTGGACAAACACGAGATAGAATACGGCTACCGCAGTGAGTATGATTTCAAGACAGCCTACTGTCTCTTCGTCGCAGAGGAGTTCCGCAAGGCGAAACCGCTGTTTGCCGAGTTGATCGACGGCCAGTCGAAATACTGCAATCCGGCCCGCTACTACTATGCCCACATCCAATATATGGATGGCGAGTATGAGCAGGCGCTGCGCAATTTCCAGGCGTTGAAAAAAAACAAGAACTTCGCTCGACTGGTGCCCAGCTACGAGGCGCGACTCTATTTCTATCTGGGACGCTACGACGACCTGCTGCAGATGGCTGACCCACTGATTGAGGACCCCGACATGTACCGTCGCGACGAGATAGCACAAATGGTGGCGGAGGTTCACTACAACCGTGGCCACTACGGAGAAGCCCTCCCCTACTACCACACCGCCATGCAGCTGTCGCCCCTGCCCCAGGTCGACGCCAACGCCAAGGTCTGCACCCCGCAGGACAACTACTACCAGATGGGTTACTGCTACTACATGACCCAGCAGTACGACTCGGCAGAGAGTTATCTGCTGCGGAAGACCGTCTGTGAGGACAGCATTGCCCAGAACGCCCTCTACACGCTGGCCGACATCTACCTCAAAAAGGGCGACAAAGATGCGGCACGCAGCATGTTCCTGCAAGCCTCACGCATGGATTTCAACAAAAACATCAAAGAGGATGCACTATTCAACTATGCCAAACTTTCGTGCGAGCTGAACAAGAACCCCTACAATGAGTCGATACGTTCGTTCCAAGACTACCTGTCCTCTTACCCCAATACCACGCACCGCAAAGAGATACAGGAGATTCTCGCTTCGCTCTACCTCACCACACGCAACTACAAGGACGCGCTCACGCTGATTGAAGGCATCGACGACCGCAGTGTGGCCCTGAACCGCGCCTACCAAAATATCGTGCTCAACCGTGGCATCGAGATTTTCAACACCGGCAACGAGGAAGAGGCCGCCAACTACTTCAAGAAAGCCGCCCAGCTGAACGTGGACCCGCGTGTCACCGCCGACGCCAACTACCTGTGGGCGGAAGCGCTGTACCGTCAGGGTAAATATGAGAGTGCCGCCCGAACGATGGACAAATTCCTGCTGAGCAGCCACGCCCGCCAGTCGGCCTACTATCCGCAGGGTCTCTACACCCAAGGCTACCTCTCGATGCAAGCCAAGCAGTACGGCCACGCTGAAGAGTATTTCCAACAGTTCCTCAAAGTGAGCGGCAAAGTCTCGGAGCACCAGCGCATGGATGCCCACAACCGTTTGGGCGACTGCAACTTTATCCGTTCACGCTACGAGAATGCCATTGCACAATACAACAAGGTAATCGACGCACGCGACAAAGACGCCGACTATGCCACCTACCAGAAGGCCCTGGCCTACGGTGCGCTGGGCAATGTAAGTCAGAAACTCAACAACCTGAACTACATCTTTGAACGCTACAACGGATCGACCTATTCGTCGAAAGCACAGCTCGAGATTGCCAAAACCTATCTCGCCTGCGACAACAACGACATGGCGCTACTCTACTACAACAACTTCATCCGCGACTATCCCAACAGTGCCTATGTAAAAGAGGCACTGCTCGACATGGGTATCATCTATTACAATGATTCGCGCTACGACGAGGCACTGACCACCTTCGACCGACTGCTGACACAGTACAGCGGCACCCGCGAGAGCCGCAGCGCGCTGGCCACCATCAAGGACATCTATATCAAGCAGAACCGCGTGGAGGAATACTTCACCTATGTGCGTCGCACCACGCAGATGACCATCACATCGGTCGAGGAAGACAGCATCACCTATGCCGCCGCCGAGGACCGCTATATGGAAGGTCAGTATGAGGTGGCTGCCACCGCGCTGGAAAACTACATCAAACGTTTCCCCAAAGGACTCTCGGTGCTGCAGGCGCATTACTACGCCGCCGATGCGGAGTTCCGTCTCGGACGCAACGAGCAGGCTCTGCCCCACTTCGAATATGTGGCCAAAGCCGCCAAGAACCAATACAGCGAGAGCGCCCAATACAATGGTGCCAACATCGCCTACAACCAAAATGAGTTTGAGCGTTCGGCCACCCTCTACCGTATGCTGGCCGAAGGCGCTGAAAGCGACGAGGCACGCAACAACGGTCTGCAGGGTCTGCTGCGCTGCCAGACCAAACTTGCTGACCACGAGGCGCTGCGACACACGGCCCACAACATCTTGCTGCTGCCCAAGGTGCCTGCCAGCATGACCGACGACGCAATCGTGGCATTGGCCCGCGACTACTACCAGACGCACCAATACGACTCGGCCGACCACTACTTCCAGCAGCTTGCCCGAAGCACCACCAACGGCGAATACAAGGGCGAAGCCCTCTACCACCGCGCCGACATCCGCTACCAGAAAGCCATGCAGATGAACGACGACAAATCGCGCAGAACGGCGCTGATTGAGGCAGAGCAGGTGATTGAAGCCTTGGTCGAGAACCCGTCGAGCGACTACTACCTGGCCAAGTCGTTTATCCTTTGGGCCGACATTTACTATGCCCGCGGCAACAACCTGCAAGCCAAACAGACGCTGCAGAGCATCATCGAGAACTACGACGGTGCCGACCTGGTGACGCTGGCGCAACAACGACTTGACACCATTATCGCCGCCGAGACGCCCGCCGCGCCGACCGAGACACCGGAAGAGACGGTCATCGAAATCGACAACAGTGAATCCAATGAATCCGTGACCGGTGAATAGTGATTCGGCAACACGTCAAAATCCATTATTAGACCATTAAGTCCCAATAGACCAATATGAAACAGCGAAGCTTTTTAGTTTTAAGTTTTTCCCTTTTCGTTTCCTTCGTTCCGGCACGGGCGCAGCAGGACACGCTCTATAACGAGAATGTGATTGTCACCGGCACCTACAAGCCCGAGATAGAATTCATGCCCAAAGTACTGGTCGCCCCCACCGTGGCAGACACGCTGATACCGCTGCGACACAATTTCGAATACCCCTTGCGTCCCGAACGACTGACCGCACTCTTCGACCCGTCGCGCATCAAGGCGGCACGCATCATCGCCGAGCCCAAAAGCAAGCTGTACCACAACTACCTGCGACTGGGCATGGGCAACTACTGGTCGCCGCTGCTGGAGTATTCCTTCAACTCCACCGCCGACCGCCGCTTCATCTACGGCGCACAGCTCTCGCACCATTCGTCGTGGGGTTTCATCGGCGACAAAGACACGCCGGAAAAATATTACGGAGGCAACCACTATTCACAGACCGGTGTCGACCTCTTCGGCCGCTACAACCTGAGCAGCCGTCACCAGCTGTATGGGTCGCTGCACTACGACAATGACTTTAACACCTTCTACGGCTACAGCGACACCACGCTCAGCCGCTACGAGAACAACCGCCACGGTCTGCCCGCCAACTATGAGGCCGACTGGCGTGACAGCATCAAGAACACCTACCTCGGCAGCGTCTACAACTACCTGCGTTTCTGCGGCGGCTTCCACAGCCTGCCCAACAGCAGGTCGCCGTGGAACTACGACGCCCACCTTTCGGTGGCCGACCTGATCGGCTCACAGGGTCACAATGAGCTGGGTATCGAGTTGGGTGGCACCGTGTCGCGGAGCCTGGACCTGAGAAACATCAAGGAAATCCAGTCGCCCAGCATCGCCCTGCGGCTGAACTGGTACCAGTATCGCCATGCACTGGATCTGCAGCATCTGCCTATTGGCTACACCCCTTCGGCGACCGAGGTCACCAATGAGACCCGCAACCGCACATTGGTCAATATCAACCCCTACGCCACGATGAAGCTGGCCATGATGAATGTACATCTGGGTGCCACGCTGTCCATCAACCAGTACACCAAACCCAAAGACCCACAGGCCTACCTGCTGCCCGACATTACTGTGAGCCGCCATTTCGCCGACGAGAGTCTTTCGCTCACCCTTGGCGCACAGGGCACCAACACACCCAACACCTGGAACGAGATGCGACTGGCCAACCCCTGGGCGCTGGGCACAGACGATGTGCGTTCCATGCGGCACTACACCTATTATCTTGCAGCACACTATAAGTTCGTCAAACGTCTGCACCTCAACGCCAAGGTCTCCTACAACCTCTACCACGACTTTATGACCTACGAGTTGGACAGCCGTTTCAGCCTGAACAATGTGTTCCGTCCTAAATACGAGTCGTTCAGCCAGATGGTGGTCAGCGCCGACCTCACCTTTGTCAACGACGAGATGATCAGCATCACGCTGGGTGGCGACTATTACAAAGGTGCAGGCCTCGACGAGGACCCGCTGCCAGGACTCTACCACCCTGCGTTTGGCATCCACCTGGTGACGCACGTCAACTACAACGACCAGTGGATCATCCATTTCCAATCACTGCTGATCGACAAGATGAACGCCGCTTACGCCTACGATGCCACGGCGATGAAATACAAAATCACCGAGACGGTGCCCCTGCGCTACAACTTCAACGCCGAGGTGGAGTACCGCCACAACCGCGCGCTCAGTTTCTTCCTGCGACTTGAAAACATCGCCTGCCAGCGTTACCAATACTGGCTCAACTACCCCAGCCAGAAACTGCGCTGCACGCTGGGTGCGACGTATACCTTTTAATTAAGCGTTGAGCTTTGGACCAATAAGACCAATATGAAAACCAGAAGCTTTTTAGTTTTTAGTTTTTACCTTTTCGTTTTCCTCCTTCCGGCGAAAGCGCAGCGGCACAATACCACGCTCGAAGGTGTATTTGCCGATGGCGCGGGACGCAAGGCCATGCTCTACGGCTATGCCGACCCGCTGTCGCAGCGCTCCATACTGCTTGACAGCACAACCATCGACAGCAGCGACCACCTGCAGCTGTCGTTCTATGCCAACTACCCCCGACTTATCGTACTGCAGATCGAAAGCTACAGCCAATCGTTCTACGTTGAACCGGGACGCACCTACCACATGCACCTCGACCAGTTTGACTGGGCACAGGACGAGCGACGCAATGTCTTCCTCGACCCCGTGGCGCTACCCATCCGTTTCACTGAACTGCCCGACGACGAGCTAAACCTCTCCATCGCCGAATTCGACCGGCTGTGCGACAGCGTCATCATGCAGCACCGACTCTATTTCGACCAGCGCTACCGTCCCGACCGCAGTTATTTCGACACGCTGCGACGCACCGTCACCAACACCCGTTTTGCCAACAAATCGGTCTTCTTCCAACGTTACTGCACCTATAAACTGGCACAGCTCGAGCTGCAGCTGCGCATCAACCGTCGCGAGAAGCTCTACGACAAATATGTCGCCGACCAAGCCATACCCTACTACGACGAGAACTTCATGCAGTTCTTCTACACCCTCTTCGACCACAGCATCACCACGGGCAGCCGCTACATAAGCACGTCGGAACTCGCACTGGCACTTGCCTCCCGCAATGCCGCCGTATTCCTTGACCTACTGGGCCACCACCCGCTGCTGCGCAACGAGCGGGTACGCGAACTGGCGGCCATCCAGGCGCTCCACGAGATGTATTACCAGCCGCAGTACTATTCCACGGAAGAGGTGTTGATCATGTTCAACAGCCTGGCCTCCGCCACCAAGTTTGACGAACACCGCACGCTAATAGAAAACATCCTTGTAGCACAAGAGCCGCAACCCGCGGCAGTCGCCGACCTGATGGCGATGGAGCTACCCGACGAGCACCACACATTACACCGGCTCGACAGCCTGCTGGGGAAATGGATCTATGTGGCCTTTGTGCGTGTCGACGACCCCAACTCGGTAGGCGAGCTGCAGACGATGGCCCATTTCCAAGACACCATCTTCCGCACCGTCCCCGACAGCGTGGCATTCCTCAGCATCGTATGCGACCGTGAGCCACAAAAGATGTACCATTTCTTGCACAACAACCAGCACAGCACCCGCTACAACTGGCTGTTCCTGCATTTCAACGCCCACTACGACCTACTGTATCGCTTGGGTGTCGTCACCTATCCCTCGTTTATACTCATTGCCCCTAACGGCACACTGGCTTCCGACGCAGCCCCCTGGCCCGCCACCGGCTATCTGCTCCGCGCACCTTGGTGGCCCAAACAGGAAGAACCCACCCGAAAGATTTACGAATTTAGGTAAGCGCCTTACGGCATCGCCCGCACCGTTTCCACCAGCTGGGTGACCATCTCTTTCATTTCCGACATAAACTGGCGGGCGTCGTATTGGTGCGCCTCAATATCGCGCAGCTTCTTTTCCCAGCGACCCGTCAGCTCGGCACTCTTCAACAGCTCATCCTGAATGAGGTCGATGAGACGCACGCCCTCCTCGGTGGGCATCAGCCGTTTGCGCTGCTTGCGGATATAGTTGCGCTTGAAAAGCGTTTCGATGATGGCGGCACGCGTCGACGGACGACCGATGCCGTTGGCTTTCATCAGGTCACGCAATTCAGGGTCATCGATACTCTTGCCGGCCGTCTCCATGGCACGCAACAGCGTGGCCTCGGTGTAGGGATCGGGCGGCGTGGTCTGCTTGGCCGTCAGCGTGGGTTCGTGAGGGCCGTGCTCATCCTTCTTGAAGTCGGGCAGCACTTGCTCCTTGTCGTCAGACGAATCGGGTTTCTCTGACACATCGGCCTGGTCGGACTTGCCGCCAAACACCACTCGCCATCCCTCTTCCAGAATCTGCTTGCCGCTTACCTTGAAGTCGACCTTTTCCACACAGCCCAACACCGTGGTGGTGCTGAACTTACAGTCGGGATAGAAGCAGGCGATGAAACGCTGTGCCACCAGATGGTAGACCTTTTTCTCCTGTAAGGTGACGTCGCCGTTGGCGGGATTGACGCCCGTGGGGATAATGGCATGGTGGTCGGTCACCTTTGAGGAGTCGAAGACCTTCTTGCTTTTCTTTAACTTAGTGCCCATTAAAGGCTGTATCAGTGCAGCATAGGGTGCCATGCCCTGCAGGATGCCCGGACATTTGGCATAAATATCATCACTCAGATAGGTGGTGTCGACACGCGGATAGGTGGTCAGCTTCTTCTCGTAGAGACTCTGGATATAGCGCAGCGTCTCCTCGGCGGGGAAACCGAATTTCTTGTTGCATTCCACCTGCAACGAGGTGAGGTCGAAAAGTCGCGGTGGCGCCTCGGTACCTTTCTTCTGCGAGACGTCGGTCACGGTGAACTCCTTGCCGGAGATACTCTGCAGGGCGGCCTGCGCCTCCTCTTCGTTGCGAATCTTGCCCTGCGTAGCGGTGAAAAGGGTGTCGCGGTAGCGGGTCGCCAGCACCCAGTAAGGTTCCGGTTTAAAGTTATCGATCTCCTGCTGCCGCCTAACGATGAGCGCCAGCGTAGGGGTCTGCACACGGCCCACACTGATAACCTGGCCCTGCGAATGACGGTATTTGATGGTATATAGTCGTGTGGCATTCATACCCAGCAGCCAATCGCCGATAGCGCGGCAGAGACCCGCCTCATAGAGCGACTGGTAGTCGTCTTGCGGATGGAGATTGGCAAAGCCCTCGCGGATGGCCTCCTCGGTGAGCGACGAAATCCAGAGTCGCTGCACGGGACACTTGGCCTGCGCTTTCTGCATCACCCAACGCTGGATCAGTTCACCCTCCTGACCGGCATCACCACAGTTCACAATGCCGTCGGCAGCCTGCATCAGTCGCTCGATGGTGGCAAACTGCTTCATATAGCCGTCGTTATTGATGAGTTTGATGCCGAAACGTTCCGGTATCATCGGCAGGCGTCCCAGACTCCACGCTTTCCACTCGGCATGGTAGTCATGGGGCTCCTTCAGCGTACAGAGGTGGCCGTAGGTCCAGGTCACCTGATAGCCGTTGCCCTCCATGTAGCCGTCATGCGACTGCGTCGCACCCAGCACCTTGGCAATATCCCGTGCCACCGATGGTTTCTCAGCAATACAAACAATCACGGTTATCTAAACTAAAAACTAAAAGGTAAAAACTAAAAAAGTAGTTAAGTAGACAGGAGTTAAGTAGTTAAGACAAATGTTCTTTCACACGGAATTATCAATAACCAATAACCCATAACCATTAACCATTCAATCTCAGCGCGCTCCAGCCGTCGCGACCGCGTTCCTCTTCCAACTTCATGCCCAGCTCGGCAGCCTTGGACTGCAAAGCGGACACATCGGCATGGTAGAAACCACTCAGCAGCAAGGTGCCGCCGGGTCGCAACGCACGGCGGTAGCGTTCCATATCGGATAGCAAAATATTGCGGTTAATATTGGCCAGCACCACATCGTAACGTTCAGACTCAAGCAGCGAGGCATCGCCCAGCAGACATGTCACCTTGTCGGCGACACCGTTGCGTTGCACATTCTCCTCGGCATTGCGCCATGCCCACTCATCCACATCAATAGCATCCACATGGTTGGCGCCACGCAACGCTGCCAGAATGGCCAGCACAGCAGTGCCACAGCCCATATCCAGCACCTCCTTCCCTGCCAAATCCAAATCGCGCAGGAAAGTCAGCATCATATAGGTAGTGGCGTGGTGCGCTGTGCCGAACGACATCTTGGGCTCAATCTCGATGTTGTACTTCACATCCTCGCGCACGGGATGAAACGGTGCGCGCACCCAACAGAAGTCCTCCACCAACACAGCGGCATGACCTTTCTCCCACTCCTCGTTCCAATCCTTGTCGGGCAACAGATTGACCGTATATTGGGCATCCACCACGCCCGCCGAAGCAAGCGCAGAACGGAGAAATGCCTCGTCATACTGATCTTGCGGAACGTAAGCCTTCAGACCGTTCGGGGTCTCCTCAAAACTGTCGTAAGGACCTTCGTTGCCCAAGGCATCTATCAGCAGATCGCGGTATGGATTGACCTGCTGCAAAGTAATAGCCACCTCAATATATTGCATAATGAATAAAATTAGCAGTTAGCCGATAGCGGTTAGCTGTTAGTACATTTTATATTCCGATTAATCACTATGACTCGCTATGATTCGTTGAACAGGACTCTACACAATACTCCCCGATGGTCATGGTGTCGCGATCGAACTGGACGCCCACCTTCACAACCTGCCTGCCGTCGGTCAGATAAGGCAGGTAATAGCCCTTGCTATTGATTTGGTCGAGAGCCTCGCAGGCGGTGCCGTTCACCTTGAGTTCGAAAACGTAGGTGGCGTCGGGCATCTTCACCACGAAGTCGATGCGGCCGCCGGCGCACTTCACCTGTGTGCGGGCGTAGACGTTGAGCATATTGAAGATGAGCCAGAAGGTGTACTCGTAGAATCCCTCGTAGTTCCTGGCCGACTCTAGTTTTTTCTGAAAGCCTTCCACGTAGGGGATGCCAGCCAGAAAAGCCTTCATCTCCTGCATGGCGAGGTCGAGGTCACCCCGCTTCAGCGCGCGCCAGAACTTCATGGCGAAGCCCACCTGGATGTCGCTGCCCAGAAGACCCGAATACACCGGCAGCAGTCCCTCGATAAAACCCACACGCACTTCATTATTGGGAATCGAGAGGATATACGAATTCGTCTCGCGGTCGTAAGCCTTGACGGTGAGGTATCCACTTTGGTAGAGCAGTGGCAAGGCGTTCTCCATAGCCTCGGTGGGACGGTCGAAGGCTGAGGCGACAGCCTCAATGTGTTCCATCGTGGTAATGTCCGTGCGGAAATATTGCATCTGGCGGATGAGGAAGGTAGGCGTACCGCTCTCGAACCAGTAGTTATCGACTCTGCGTTGGTTGAAACATTTCAACAGACTGAAAGGATTGTAGATATCGGGCGACTTACCGGCGAAGCGGTAGCCGTCGTACTGCTGTTTCAATTTGGCGTGCATTTCCTCGGGCGTGCATTCATACTCCTTAGCCAGCATGGCGATGTCGGGAGCCATATCGGTAGCAAACTCCTGTTCAGTGATGCCGCAGATGGCAGCGTACTTGTCATCGAGCGAGACGTTGGTAAGGTTATTGATGGTCGAGAAGATGCTCAGCTGGCTGAACTTAGTAATGCCCGTGATGAAGCAGAAGCGTATCATGGGCTCGCAGGCCTTAAGAGGCATGTAGAGTTCCTGCATCACGCGGCGGTATTCAGGCAACCGTTCATCCTCGTGCAGCACCTCCAGCAGCGGTGCGTCGTACTCATCGATAATGACAGCCACTTG
Source organism: Bacteroidales bacterium (assembly GCA_017449975.1). Lineage (GTDB taxonomy): Bacteria > Bacteroidota > Bacteroidia > Bacteroidales > P3 > Colimorpha. The sequence goes on along the minus strand of JAFSYK010000064.1, from coordinate 84,123 downwards.
CTTGCCGGTCTTCTCATAGGCGCGGCGTATCATGCCGGTAAGGAGTTTGCCGGGGGTGGTCTCATCCTCTTCCCTGCCGAAAAGCGCTGTCAAAGGCTTCATATTGTAGAGCAGGGTATCCTGCAATTCCTCCGCATCGCGTTGGTTCTTGGCCGTGCTCACGTCGAGGTGGATGACCGGGTACTGCTTCCATTCCTTTTCCAGAGACATAATCTTCAGTCCCTCGAAGAGGTCTTTGCGCCCGTCGAAGTAGGAGTGCAGCGTCGACGACAGCAGACTCTTGCCGAACCTCCGCGGACGACTGAGAAAGACATACGGGCTCTCGCGCGTCATCATCCACATCAGGTCGGACTTGTCAATATAGATGTAGCCCTCCTTTCTAAGCCTCTCAAATGTCTGAATTCCTACAGGGTATCTTCTTTCAGCAATCTCCATGTCGTTTATTCGTTTCCACTATAAACGCTTTTCCCCCACTTTTATTGTACATGAAATGGGATTTATCCTCCAGTAAGAAGATATTGTTCGGAAACGAATGAGTAATCCCGTCTCCGAGAGGGATATATACGACCGCGTCCAGTGCGGAGTGTCATTATTAAATGGCATTATCGGACACAAGCGTCATCAGCTCTTTTTTCGTTCCACAATAGGGACACGTAACGACAGTTGCTTTACCTGGTATCATATCAAACTTAGCGTCTCATTAGAAACTTGAAGGACGTTCCTTTCCCTCATCAACGTCGCCGTGAAAATTATAAATCAATTCTCAATAAGACCAATACGAACCTGTTTCATCATCGAAAAACACAACGCTGTTCTCCTTTTTTCCAAAGCGATAAACGATTGCATCGGCCACATATTTTCCATGTTTTTCGTATTTGGATACTGACCGGATATTGGTCAGTTCGGCCTTAATGTCTCCTAGTGGATAAAACACATACCATACACCTGTCGGCAGCCCCTCTGCGTAATTGCCGAAAAGAACTAATTTCCCACTTTGATATACCTTATAAAGACCGTCTCGTTTGCCGTTCTTATAGTAGGTTTCGCGACGCCAGTTGTATCTCTCCACAACAGTCATTGCATCAACCGTAGTGTCATATTTTTCATGATAGAAATCTCCTGTATTGTAACAGTCATTGACATAGCGACCTGCATTTTTGTAGTATAGTTCCCTATATTCGGGATCCATGGTCGACACCCAATTGTTGTCTCTGTGTCGCTTCAATTTATCGTACAAGTACAATTTGTTGTTCTTATACTTCAAAAATACTTTTGAATTGAAGTCCCCGTCATTGGCAGTAACGCTGTCTAACATTTCATCTACCTCGTCTACGAAAGAGCACGTCACTAGATTTCCTTCGACACTGAAAGTACCAGTCTGAGTAGCGTTTTGCCAGAAGTAGTCAACCGTACTGTCGCGATTAAATGCATAATATTGATAATAATCCACAGATGGATATTTATTAATATCACAACATGAACCATCTGGACCAAGGTATGGGTCTCTTGACCATTTTTCTTCCACAATGGCATGAAATACATCTTCCTCTGTTGTATCGGACGCCACATTACCACAAGAAGTTGCCAAGAATGCCGTTATAAAACAAGCAACAAAAGTGAAGAAAGATTGTTTAATAGAAAGTTGTAAGCCCATTATCGTTCAAATATTTTTCAACTTTTTATCACATTGGTCATCTGGTACCGTAGTTACATATTACAACTCCATGAATGATTTTATAGACTCTTCCAACTTGTCTGCAAGTTTGGAAATGCTGGTGCCACCTGACAAAATAATAATTTGATACAGCGTATCCTTACCTTCTATAAATGCAAAACTGCCATAAACGGCATCCTTTAAAAACGTCCTCGGTTGAAATGCATTCAAAGTAATGGCGTTTAGTCCGTTTATATTCCGCTTTGTGTAGCAATCAAACTCGGTGCGGTCCATATCAAACATGTTGGGAATGGTCAGCATTACCATTTTGTCGAGTATTGTTTTCCCATCGCCGAAGGAGGTAACTTCTTTGTCCAGTTCTTTGGCCGCTTCAATAAACTCTGACTTCGGTTCGTCTATCACCTGGAACGAAATGTCAAGCGTCCTGCTCCAGTATTGAAGAGAAGCATCCTCTCCAAATCTGTTTGTCGGAGAAAGAAACGAGGGCACATCAATAGAGTACAACCCCTTAACAGTAACTGTATTCTTTGAATCATTGTTTTTAGCTTGATTCTGTTTAATGGCCCTATTGGCGTCTATTGCGCCGCCAACTATCATACTTATTAATCCCATACTATTTTATATTTCAATTCTTTATCACATTGATCACCAGGAACACCAGAGCATCCGTCCGACTTCTGTCCCATTAGTGTAACATACCGTCAAAACAATAAAAACAACGAATCATTATTACCTTAATTGTTTATCACGAGACGTACTGATAGATTATGATAATTATTAATAGGATCCATCCATCGTTCTTTTAAATCAAAACAATGAGCCCAACTTGAGTATCCATGCGGGTCTGATGCCCAATAGAAACCAACACTTCCAACACTTTGTTTTTTGTTGATATTATCATTATAGTATCCATTTGCAGGAAAAAAAATCTCATTCCCATTCGGACCAACAACTTGATATCCGTCATCATCCCACGTCCATTGACAAAAAGACCAAAGCTCTTTCCATTGATCGTAAGTAGGCATATTGTCTCCAAACTTTTTTATCGCATTTTCATAGTTATAATACCCCCTTTCATTACTACTCATCCATAAAGTACCACTTGGAAGTCCCAAATCAACAGGTTTGGAATAATCACAAGAGAATGCTAAAAGAGAAAATAAAAATAATAGTGCGAAAGTGACAGATGTGCTTTTTCTCATCATTAGATATGCCAATTAAACGCCATTGGCTCAGCGGTTTCTAAATTACAATGAATAATTCACTTATTTCAACAGTGCTATATTGACATGGTCAATAATTTCCATCATATTATGTTTCATTTTTCTCGCAACACATTAAGAATTTTCTCAAAATTATCTTTCTTGAAATCCAAATCGCTTTCAAACAGCCCCCTGAGCCGTTCAATTTGAAAATCAAGATAAAAAATATGCTTATAATCTCCGTATTCACCTTTCCCTCTCACTTTATAATAACTGGTTTTTTGCAATCTATCTTCAAATCTATTCTTTTCAAACTCCCGATTCGCAACACCCATAGAAAACTGACTAATAATCGCCTCTACATTATCTATTAATTCTTGATTATAAGTATTATAATTGATTAATAGGTTATTGTAAATAGAGTAGATAAAAAACATCTCATTATTCTTTTGATCATATCCCATCGTCTTTGACACGTCTAAACTAAAATCAACCCTTTCCTTATTATACTTATAAAACAACGGTGATTCCATCACTGCCCTACAAAAAAATTGATCAGCATCAAACAGATGTTGACCGAACATGTCTATTATATTACTCTTAATCGCTTTGTTACATTGGTTAATTTTTCTTTGCAAATCAGCATTCTCTATTTTAAGTTTCTCTACCTCTGCATTATGCGTTCTGCGCATCGACTTAATATTTTCATTTAAGACAGCAACACTGTCCTTATAAATAAGCACACTATCAATAGCTGGAGACGGTGTCGCTTTTTTATCAAATACTCGATGAAGAAAACGATGAAAACAAGAATGCGAAGAAACTTCTTCAACCGAGTCTTTATTGACTTGTATGTCTGGATTCAAATTTGTGTTTTGAGCATACAGAACTGAAAAACTGCATACAATAACAACAGCTAAAGCAACTCTACATTTCATATTAAAGTCAAATTCTTGTAGTTATTCTAATAATTCCAATCACACCTCTTCATTTCGGAATCCTTTTGATTCATTCTTGCTTTCAAATCCCCTCCCCACGAAGTTGCAGACATCTTGCCACATTCTTCGATTTTATTATACATAGATAAATAATCATTATAAAACTCATTATATGAACTATATTGATAACACGAGCGACCACAAATCTCATCAACTTCCTTAGAAATGGAGTTGCGCCACCCAGTAATAGCATTCTGAGGAACCTCGGATTGAATACTATTTAGCTTTGAATTGTTCTTGTAAGGATAACCACCATATTGTTTTGCCTGGCTACAATAATACTGATACGAAGTGGCACTTGAACAATATTTGGAATTCGAAATCAATTTAACAGCCGAATAGTATCCATCCACATACGCAATAAAACGTGAAAGGCTGTCTCCCGATGAAGTTCTCCCTTGGCGCGTTTGTAGCATCCTCGCTGTTTCTCGTATGTCTCTCAGTTGGCTTTCATCCCAACTCCTACTTGAAAACAACTGATTGGTTGCATTATTAAAAATAGAGAAATATGCTGTATATGTTTTTTTATAGCAGTCTGCCGCATCACTGACACTGAGCAATTCTGCAGATCCTGCAGTGCTTTTAGCAACAATAGACGCCTCTACCGTAATAATATCATAGATATGATTATATCTTATAAGCGCCACACCATTGGTTTGACCAACAATACTGTCAGATATATATTTGTCTACATATCCGTTAAAATCAAATGGTTCAATTTGTAGTTCAGTCTCTAATTTTGCAATCGGTTTCTGAGTAAAAGCGATAATAACAATTATACCGATTAATACAAGAGCCGGCACACCAATTTTAAAAATATTCTTATTCATAAAATAAAGTACTTAATAATAGACATAGCAAATTAGCAACAGATAAATATAATATTAACGTTGTTTAGTTCCCTCTGGTAATTTTTTAATACTCTCTGCAGAGCGCTGTGTATTTGAAGAAGTACCATTGGGCGACTCCAGTTTACTTATGTCAACAAAATTCCTATTTTCCTTCATCTGTTTTATTATATTATCTCTTATCTCCATGCAGCTATTCCTATCCTTTTCAAAAATTTTTTTCCGGATTGATATCCATATTTGATTGTTAATATGAGAATAGCAGCTATCGATTTCATTAAGCGTATCTAATTTAATCACATTACATTCATTATTACTCCAATCTGAAGCAGCCAAGTATGTAAAAACATCAAAGAAATCCTTATACTTCTGAGATTTCAATTTTGACTTCTCCCAAACATTATTTTCAGATAAATATTTTTCATCCTCCGACTCCAAAGCGTCAACTCCAACAATTACTTCTGAAACTTCTGTAACTTTCACACTATCATTGCGAGTCGTATCTACGGGTGCAGCATTATTTTCCTCTATTTTTGATTGTGATTTAATTATTAGCCCCATTCCAAAGCCAATTAACAAAGAAAGTATACACGTAAAATACATAATTCGCTTGGGATTCTTATGCATCACATAAAAAACAGGCAATTTCGAAACATGCTTTCCAAAATACTTACCATACTTCTTGAAGAAAACATTATTCTTTGAGTAGCCGACCGTAACCTTTCCAATTCCTGCATTCGAATTCTTGTCCCGCTTATAAAAGGCCGGCACAAGATACATTTCTTGCTCGTCACTCTCTGCTTTTAACCTAACGTTAATTATATTATTGGTATTGTTTAGTGTATCAATCTGGCCCTTCTTTTCTCCATACCCCTCTACTTTTATATGATACTCATATTGACCGTCCTCAAGGGGAACTTCCATCTTGCCATCCTTCCCTGGCAACCACTCATACGTTCTGCCACCAACCAACCACTGCATCCATCTATTATTGCTTATCTCTTTAATTCGAAAAAGGAACTTGTCAATATTATTATCCCTCTCATCTGAAACATAAAAAACCAACGATCTGCTGAATTTAATTCTTGCATCTTCAGCCGTTTTAACCTTAATTGTGTCATTGTCCACACTATAGTATCGAGAATCAGCTGCCGCCCTCAAATAATCTGTCGAAAAAGGCTTATATCCATTACGTTTATAAATAAGTTTAAAAACCTCACTTTTGCCTATGTATTTCTTACCGGATTCCTCTTCAACGCCTTGAGGAAAAGCAAAGAAATAAATAGGTTCTAAACCGATTGTTATTTGTTGAATATTGCTATTGCTAGCTGGGATTGTATTAGCCTCTGCCGGAATAATATGTATACAACTAAAATTATTATAAGCTGGTTGATATGGATTTTCCAATATTCTAAAAAGATCCTCCTCGGTCTTGTATTCTCTGAATGCCTCATTTAAGACAACTTTCTCCGGATTCTCTTTAAAATTGGGTTGTCTTTGCCAATTGAACAAATCGTCGCAACTGGATAGTTTCTCACCCAAAAAATCTTTATCAATCTGTTCGGAAGACGATAGGGACATCGCATAAGTCAATAGCTCATGCATTTTTTCAGTCAATTTTTTCCCATCACGGGCAGGGCCACCAGCCAAAAGCATCACCATCGCACAATTACTACCACTTCTTCCAGGCCGAACTCTACGATAAGCGTACACTATTCCACTTTCTACTATTTTGATGGTATAGCAACAGTAATCCCCATTGATATTAAGGTCTGCTATCAATTTCCTCGGATCCGAACCCAACAGCAAAGCCCATTCTGTGTTGGTCTGCGGAAACACATAATTGGTAGACAATGCATCATTTTTATATAGTTGCCCTTTAAAAGCAACAGACAAAGAAAATTTATTCATAATCAACTAGTTTCTAAAAAAATCAATTAAACGACTAAACCATGTGTCTTTAACCCCATGTGTACGTTCTTCAATCTCAGAGACAATGCCCTCAGCATCATCCGGTCGGAAGATACACAAATCTTGCGCAAAAACATTTCCAATTGAAAAACCCATTACATTGGTTCCACCGCAACGTGCATGTTCTGATATGTCGTTTATGCCATTTACAACTGCTCCCCAATGTGAATTCTCAATATATTCCTGCACACGTTCCATTCTATCTCCATCCTTTATCTTGTCACATTTTGTAACCAAAATATTCATAGAAACAGAAGACCGTGTAAACAATTTCTCTTTTGCAAAATATCCAGCTAAACTCTGCATAACCTGAGACTTCGTCACTTCACCATAACCATCTATATATAACATATCATCATTGCCATACTCGACAATGAAAAAATGAATTTTGTTATTGTATTTATCATTTAAACATTGTTTTAGATGGTTAATGGCATTTTCTTCATCTGGTGCAATAGGAACGCCATGTTCTGCCTTGAAGATACCTGCAAAAACCTCTCCTGCCACATCAATTAACATAGTCTTGTGATCAGCGTTCCTTTTGTCCTTAAAACTGAAAGCCATCGCAGGAAGGTTTCCATTAACAGTTCCTGGAGGAAGCGAGCAAACATTGCCATTATTACGGAACAAATTCTCTAATTGATGAAGATATCGCTCGCCCGGACAAGTCAATGGATTAATGCTTTTTCGAACATTGCGAAGGTATCCAATTGTCGCACCGATTGCACATGTTTTACCCGTTCCTCGCGTTCCCCAAAAATATACTTCCGTATAACCCCGAGGTAATTTTTCAAAATCTTGCACTAACGGCAACTGATTTGGTGCCTGATAATTACGTATTGCATCGATTTGCTGAGCCGTAAAGATAGATCTTAAGTCGTCCCATGATGCGACATTGTTTTCAATTTTTTCTATAATACCTTCTTCCCACTGATCTCCTTTTACTGGGAACTTATTAACATCCTTTCTCAGCTCGTCGAGAAATAAATCACGTCCAGATCGATTATTAATCCGTTCTAATGCCTCACTATTGTGCAAACCATCTGGATGCTTACTAAGATAGTCTTGGTAGGCTTGTGTCGTGCCATTTTTACACGCCGTATCCCAATCCTGTTCATCAACAATTTGTTCTATCGCGCGATTAATATCTTCAACATGTTTGCCTGGGTATTTTTTTTTATATATTTCGTATGCAGCAATAGTATTCTGCGCCTTTGTTTGATACCATGGCAAATCCTCCGCCAATTCAAAACACTCTTTGATAAAAAGCCCGCTCGGAAAAGTATCTTGGTAAGTCTTAATTCCATCCACCGTCGGATTACTTTTCACCTGTCGCCACATTTCCGTGTCTTTCTGTTGCAGAAGTTGATAAAACTCCTCCGAGCTTGACCCATTATCACCAAAAAAATCAAGATAAGACCGATATGCCGCCACAGTATCCTCATCCATTGCCTTTTCTCGCATTTCTTTTTCTTTGCTTTGAAGCAACTTCTTCAACTCGTCGATTCTATCTCGGCTTTTTGTATCTTTATCCCCGGATATGCTTTTTTCAAGTTCCCCCAATGTAATCTCACCTTTTAGGATGAAATTCATCAAATTATTGATAGGAAGAGACTTCCAGGCCTCCAGTATTTTATTCTTATCCATTGACTAACGATTTACTTGTTTAACATAAGTCACCCCATGAGTTTTTCTGGTTGAAGTGGGAACTGCCAACCAATATGGAATCATCATCACAAAAGCAGAGAAGATAGCCACCAGTACAGCCCAAAAAGAATAACCAGCTTTTTTGAAACTATCCATTAATAAATTTAATGATGTGTCAAATTCATTGTATGAAAATGCGGAGGCATGTTCGCTTTCATATATTTTATCTGAAATCAAGGTGTAATTTTCCGTCCAATTTCCCACGCATTGCTGCATATATTTCAGATTCTGAGGCAATTTCACATTCCAAATACTCATATCACCTATTTGCGCCACCCAATCGCGACGCAGTTGTTGCACTGTATTAATCGAATCGGGACTAAGTCTTCTCTTAAGACTCTGAACTTTCAGATCACCATCTGCTACCGCAAAAGTATTTCCATACTTTTGAACTCGCTCCAAAGCGTACTTATTGTATTCCTCATCAAGGCTATACGCAGAGGTTTTCACATTGTTAATTCCAGTCTCGATGGCGTTTTTACTACCTGCCACCTTAAGAAAACTGGTAAATGGGCTTCCTGAAACAAGAAATGTCGCAAGAATAATTATGCCAAAGACTATCTGCCCAATAACTCCAGCTTCTTTACTCTTGGTAACCTTCGCACTAACCATTACATACACACAAATTGACACCGCGGCTATCACACCAATGGCGAATAATACCGCCTTCCATAAAACCCCGTCAACCTTGTAAAGCATACCAAGGAAAGAGATGTAGGAATACCCCAGCAACACTACTGCTGCCAACACTACACCCCAGTTTAGATTGAATTTTCTCATATTTAATTGTATTAATTATTGGCCTTGAAAACTTCCTTGCAAAAACTATTAATAAAGAAATCGTAGTCCACCCAAGCGCTTCCTTCATCACCCCATGCAGTACCCCACGAGTTTCTAATACGAAATGCGTGCTTTGAATCGTCATATCCAGAAATCACCATGGCATGTCCACTTGTCATTCCATTATCAGGCGAGTTGAAAACCCCATCACCACTCCAGCTTGAAAATACAAAACCCACCATAGCAGAAAAGGCTAAAGGTATTGTGTCTGCAAGATATCCCTTGAGTTGTTTCACACTTGGCAATTCACCGTCAGAAACAATCCGATTGAAACCAGCAATTCTATTATTCGTATCGCCGATGAAACCACCCTTGCATGTACTACCCATATTGGAATATGGCACACGTTTCATACTTGCTGCGCCTTTTGAAATCAGCACGTCAAATGCACTCCAAAAATCAGTGAAGCCACACGGTTTTTGTTTTTTGCCAGCAGGTATACCAAGCCACAGGTCTGCCGGTGAAATCTGATTTTGTGGATCGGACAACTCGTCAATTGTCCATTTATTATCTTGCGCAAAAAGCGCTGTTACAAGATTATAACCGACAGCCCACGCCACACACGTCCCCTTAACTCCCTGGTCACCAATGGGAGGGAAAAGGTGTTCTAAAGATACTGAGTCGGGGAGACTGTCAAGATACTCATCACGATATGGTGGATTCTCTTTGGGAATGAGATCCCACGGTTCATTCTCTGGCAGGTAACCCGTACGCTGGATAACAAGGGTGCGTATCTGTTGCTGCTTACAGTTCTGACAAGTTTTTACAAAGCAAATTATTAGTAGCAGCATCGCGATTGCTGCCAGTATTTTTAGCAGCAAACTGAAAATTCTATTTTTATTTCGATTATTACTATCCATTTCTTCTAATAACCAATTTTAATTAATCCGGACAATCAACCCTAAAATCCCAACAGGTTCCATCATCTATTGCCCGCACCTTGACTGTTATATAACGGTTATGAAACTCGACATTTGCATCTTTAATGGATTCCGTTCCTCCGCCATAACGGAATATGACCCTTCCACTTATTCCTTTACCGTCATAAATAACAATACTATCACGTCGAGAGTAAGTATCATAATGAAAATGGAAAGTACCCGAATCTTGGTGCATATCTATGTATCCAAGATATCCAGCGTCATCACCACTTTTTTGTGTGGAATTACAATCAAATTCTTTGGGAGTTTCTGGATAAATGGAGGATATGTCTTCCTCGCAGTTGCACCCACAGAAGTTCAGATTGTGGTTTCCAAACAAGTACCAAAGAAAGAGTCCAATCAATCCCAATAATAACAGAGCTAGCAACCAACTTAAACAGCCTGACCCTAGTCCCCAAAATCTATGCCACCATGAATCAGTTTCTTTTTCTTGATATTGTGCAACGAATGTGGTGTCATCCTTTACTTCGAAACCATTGGGTTCCTTGTCCCAGCCGACGAATCGACAACCATCATCCGCTTCCACATTAGGAATTTCATTTGATTGTATTCGTTCCAAATACTTTTTGTCATATTCAGTCTTCCCTTTTAACTTGCCATGATTGCCTTCTAGAAAACGTACTTTACAATTTATTTTTCCAATCCTTGCCGTAAAAACAGTATCTGCATTTACTGCATACCCATCCGGTTCGCAATCCCATCCAAGAAACTCATATCCCTCTTCCGGCATCACTAACGGAACTTCATTACTATTCACACACTCTCCAGCCATCTTCCAATAATCCGCACACCCAGATATTGTTCCATGATTCTCGCTGATAAACTGGACATGGAATTTGTCTTCCTCATCTGCACCGGATGAACCAGGTTGCTCGTCTTTTATTGGTCCGTCCGGAGGCGTGGGATTATTATCAACTCCACTTCCATCAGGTAAATTATTATCAAACTCACAGACTGCTGTAAAAATCTTATCATTTTCAACTGACCATCCCTGCGGGATTTCAGGTTCCCATCTTACAAAAGACCACCCATGTGAAGGGGTAACTTGTGGAACATCGGATGGGGTGAGTTTATGGCCAAACTTTCTTCCAACGGACGAGAAAGAAAGACTACCCTCACCATCCAACTTGTAGCGGATAGTAAAAACTCGATGATCCAATACATCTTCACGTATTACATCTTCTATTTTACGACCGGATTTTGCCCGCATACCCCAAACGCCAAACAGGACTTGGCCATCGTAAAAATATGTTGTGTTGTCCGACTCGACCGACCCAATGCCCGATAACGCCGCATTGAGGAATTTACGTTCCACATCACCTGCGTTATTAATTGCCTTGTTAATGGCTTCAACAATTTTTGCTCTCTTTGAATTCGCATCTGAATAACTATCCGTATCGGAATCGGCCAATTCAGATAGTCGAGATGGAGATTCCTTCCCCGGGATGTAGAACCATTCTATTACACGCTTAGCCTTATTCTCATAAGGCTGCGCAAAGCTAATGGAAAAGTCCACATCCGGAACAAGTTTTTTGAATACGCTTTCAATCTCACGATAACGGCTATAGAACGGGACTCCTGAAACCTGTTCTATACTAAAGTCAGACAGACTTGTCTCGCAAATCTTTCTTTTATTTTTTACCGTAGGCATAATAGAGCTAATTTATGGAGTCAATAATTCGTTTTATCTCATTGTTGGCTTCTATGTTATAATCTCTCAAACCACTGACAACAGCAAATGCCGCTCTCATCCGGTTCTGCCACTGCCAACGACTACGATACTGTGGCAACAGTTTCTGTTGTTCTCGTACTTTTGCCGTAAACCCTTCTTGTTCCAAACTATGTTGAACCTCATCCATCTGTTTTAACAAGTCTATTCCATAACCTTGATCTGTATAATTCAACATATCAAAATCAATATTCAACTTGAAGTCCTCGTTTTTCTTGGCAATACTGCGCATAGTTGATTCATCAATATAGCCATATCCAAACTCACCCACGAATTTGTTGAGTGACATCGTCAGCCAACTTGCGACAATACCAACCTGCTTGTTTTGAATGATTGAGTCCATCAAATGTTGAATCTCTCGAACCAATACTTTGTGTACATCCAACTCGCGATATAATGCAACAAGCTTTGCAACAATTGTATTTACATCTGGCATACCACTGCCTCCTGCCACTTTCACGCTTAAAAAGTCAGTCTGCCAAATTTTCTCTATAGATATCAATAGTTGTTCGGCAGTGCTTTCCACCATTTTGTTTTGCTCGAGAAGTTTGTCAATGTCTATATCCGGGTCTATGTCTTTTAATATTTCTTCACACTCCTTCTTATCATCAGCCCCCAAATAGTCACACAATCTTGATAGGTTATCGTCGTAAGAGGCTTCGGTGTCCAATCCTGCTGCCATGAATATCTCACTTTCAGGTTTTGACAATGGCTTACTTAACTCATTACCTTTGATGTGACCAAACACTGCTTCTCTGACAATTCTTTCTGGAATCATCATCGACTCCATCATTCTACTCCAAAAATAAGGGTTATTACCACACTGACGATCTATACCAACAATGACTCTTCCCGCTTCTTTTTTTGCTTTACGAGTCTGCTCGGCAGGATCATCGTCGTGATATTCGCTCAATAAAAGAGAACGCAATTCCTCCACAAGCAGATTATAGTCGTTATTGAATTTTTGCAATCTTGCCCCGTTCACCCTGGGAGCAAGGCTGTTAAGATGTTCAATAATTGTTATTGTGCCATCGCATGCAGGCGAGGCTGCTGCATCCCAATGTCTCTCTGGATTCTCGAAGTGGTTCCTTACAAATTTATTTGTAGTAAAAGATCTTTTCAGTTGTGCAAGATAGTCAGGAAATCTATCATTCTCTATAGCTTCTGTTTCCTGTTGATTTAAATCTGGGTTATAGCCTCTAAAAATTCCTTTGGAAAATTTAAAGTCACGCAACATAAAAATGCATTTAAAGGGAGTCCCGCTACTAGTCCAACTGTTAAACCAGTGGTCTGGTTTGTCTATTGACTGCAAAACCTCTTTAGAAAGCACTATTTTAAAACGCCTATTCCATCGCTCTCCTAAATCGGCATCACGTGCCTCATTATTATAATCCAGGTCTCGATTAAACCAAGTACTAACAACCATCAAAGGTGAAGCTTGCGTATTTTCAATAAAAGACTTGCGATCACTGAAACTACGTCCAACATTTGTGCTCACCCATTCAGATAACACAGGTCCCATCGTGCATTCAGTACTTTGATTATTGTTGTGGCAGAACAGCAAAGAACTGATACGTTTGGTATGAGAGTATTTATTAAACAGATATGTAACTTTACCACGACGAAACACGATTGCAATACTTTTCCCAACAGAAAGATCGTCCTCATTTTTGCTTTGTTTGGGTCGAAGCCCTGGAAAATCGAGAATATCAAGATAGTCCATAAATGAGCGATTTGCATTCGTCCCTTGCTTATCCACAACAAAGCACAGTTCGGCAGTCAACGCACTTAGAAAAGACTTGGGCAGCGTGTGAGCCACACCGTCCGGACTGAGTTTGACGGATGCTTGAGGCTCATAAAACGCACTTACTGCCTCAGGGTCACTATACATTTCATCGAGTCTGGCGACATCCAAAAGACTTCCATGTTTTCGAATGACAGATTTGAAATCAACATAGTTGAATGATTGGAATCCCAACTCCCTGTAATACTTCATCAAATCATCGAACAATCGGTTAATATCCAGATTGTTATTCCATATTAGTTTCAAAAGTGCAAGAGTATCATCATTACTGATATTGCCTACATTTTGTAAAAGAAATTGAAAAAGGTTTGTCGAGAGAACATTCTCACAATTAACGCCTATTGTTGAAGTGGTCCGTAAATAATCTTCAATGGTGGCAATATCTACCGCAGTCAACAAGGGATTTGCATTAGTCGCGATACGGCAGCTTTTAATTCGAGATTCTATTTCACTCTTCAGGTCGTCCCCGTTTCTGATATGTCTGATTACTTGATTGTAATAAGCCTCTGCCAATACTAATACAATATCTGGTATTGTAAGCATACGTACCCTTAACCAACCTTTTGGTGTTTTATCGGAAGATTGTAGTGCAGATGTAAAACGAGTCACAACACCAGTTGCTTCCACTGAACTATTAGGAGCACTTGGGTTAATTTCATCAATAAAATTGTATGACTTGTCCCCACCTTGTACACAAAAAGGCACGCCTGGCTCAGATAACATGGCGCTCACAAGGTACGATTTCCCCATCTGGCTTTCACCGAATGCTGCTACAGAGCAATTTTCCTCGAGTGCATAACTTATATCGGTCAGCTGCCTTTGAATGTCTGTCAATTTCTTTCTCCATGAGTAACGTTTACTCTCGTCGACATTGACCTCCCAAGTTCGGGCCTCATTAATGGCTTTTATTGTATTTTTAATCTTATCTTTCATTGTCCGGTTTTTAGATTATTATTTTGCACGATTTATTTCGAAAACTCCGGAATCCAGCCAATAACAATCCGGATCATTGAGACTCTGTATACTTAATGAGAAATCGTCAGTAGACAGGTCTTCTTTTGATGCATTCCTTATAGACTCTATTTCCAAAGTCTCACAATCCTCTTTATCATCTCTTGAGAATGTGACGGTAAAAGGAATGCCTTGTAATAAGTTCGCGACTTTTTGTTCGGTCTGACGCTGTATTTGATGTTCATTCAAAATCGCATCGTGTGTTTTAATCTTATCAGCAATACTGTCTCTGTCGACATCGAGAACGTAAAATGGTCTTACAGGATATATTCCCAGATCGTATTGTCTACTTCCTATATATACTGGGAAAGATGTAACTTCCATCTCACCTGTTCGTTTGTCGGGAATCATAAACGATGGATTAACCTTTACTTTTGCATCATTTTTTAGAAAATAATTTGTCGTTGGCTTTAACAGGCGTGACAGTTCGCTTAAGTCCAATGAGAAACCATTCATCCCACCTGCATTAGATGCAAGGTATCCAATCATTGCACCAATAGGAACAACACTTTTAGAGTTATTTATTCGGCGATGGGCTTTGTCGATAAATGGATACCAGTCACCAATTTCATATTTGTTTAAACATATGAGACGGTCTGGAGTACGTACTGGGGCGTGACTAAGAAACGCCTCTCGAATTGGATCAAGTGACGTGGGACGGCCAGACAATAAAACCAAATCACAACCATATCCCGCCATAACGCCAGCAACTTTTTGCAACAGCCTCTCATCCATACTGGCAGCAATGTGACGTGATAGAATTTCCCTGTCATAATGCCATACCATTTCATTCAAATCAAATCCAAAAACGCTTTTGAATTTTTCCAATACGGCTGTACTTGAAACAGATGAACAAAATACGTTGGAATATGTCACGTCTCTTGCTCCTTCACCGTCAGTATGGAGTTTCAAGAACTCATACATTATTGGGACCAGTACTTGGAGGTTGAAGTCGCGGCGGAGATTTTTGTCAATAAAACTATGTGTTATCTGGTCTTTTCCAAAGAAATCAAACATTTTTGCCCGCACATTTTCTTCGTCTTCTCCCCTATTTATAAGTTCCTTTTCGAGCAATCCATCTTTTCCTTGAAGTAATACGTTGGAGATGAGGACTTGCAACATATCATCGCCTGCAATGTCGAAACTATCCCAAAACAGCGGAATGGGTTTCATTTGCGAAGGATTTGTAGTTCCATTATAGTCATAGCGGCATACCATAATGTCGCTAGTTCCGGCTCCGATATCCAATGAGCCGATTACAATACTATCTTTACCATCTCGCTTGCTTCCGTATATCTTGAACAACTCGCCTGAACAGTTTTGATAGGTTTCCGTTAACAAACCATACAAAAACACAAATTGGGAACACGTCGCCTCATCATAGATCCATTGGCCATCTTCATTATCACGCTTCAGATTTGGCTCTATTGCTACTTCATTTGGATCATATGATTCATCATAGTTGTGATAGAATTTACCAAGGACATATAACGCATCCCCCAAACAATCATGCAAGGCTTGCTGCTCCACTTTTGACATGCCAGTTGGACAAGTAAGAATCACCTTGTCTAAGAATCGTCCAGTACTAGGTTTTCCTCGATGGCTTCGGTATTCATAACTATTAATTTGCACATTTGTTTGTGCCAATATTTCAATAAATGCCAATGTCATCAGTGTTTTTCTGGAATAGTGGAATCCGTATCCCAACTCGTCAGAATCCAATTTCCCATCATCAGCAAAGAAATTACTTATACCCGGTATTTCTGGACGTTCGTTTTCCCCATTTTCGTCACACACACACCTCCACTCTTCTTTGCGCCGTTTGTTATCCCAAAGGTATCTCTTGGGGCTAGAATATGTCGAGAACATCTCATCCCCTTCTGCCAGATTAGAAGTACGATAGGTTAGCTGACGGGCCTCCGACCCTAATCGTACCATACTTGGCCAAACGAACTGCTGGCTACCTATCATATTATAGCCAAAGTCAACCTTCTTAAAAGCCACTCTCATATCAAACGACTCATCGGCTTTATTTAGCAGACCATCTGAGTCAACAGGATTGTCAAAATTCTGTAAAGATAACGGTTCGACCTTTGAAAAATCGTCCTCATAAAGTATTGCTGCAGTTCTTGAATTGCCAATATCAATTATCATCTCTACAGGAATGTTGCTAACGCCTCTATCACGTATGAGTCGTACCTCTGGCACTTCTGCATGCTTTGATATATAATCCATTAGCCATATATAGGTAGCTAAGAAGTCGTACTTATGTTCACCTCTGGCTATATCTGTACGAATGTCATCCATATCGCTCACGTTGTGTACTAATTCCATTAGAGCGTCACGGACCCAAGTGTTATCACCTGAACAAAAATCAAGCGTCATTGCCGGTTGAGTGCAAAATGAAAATGTCTTGTCCATCTCTGAATCACTCTCGAACACAGGACACTCCGAATGCGGATCAGCCTCGCCATATGTTGCATGAGTATCAAATGACAGCAGAAGGACTCCATCCAAATATGTATCAGTCAACTCTTTGGGAATAACTTTGCATCGACACCAGTTATATGGTCCCAACTTCAGTTCGCCCATTGAATCCAACTCAAAATAAGGAACCATAATCCATTGATTGACAAATCTATGCAATTTGCTATGACGGTCGCCACCATTCATGTAAAACAATTCATCACTGCTCCTTACTTCTCCCTGATGCAATACAGTCAAGTTAGGAATCGTCAACACCTCACCTTCTTCAACTTTTAGTTCTCCACTTACGGGATCAACAAAGTCGATAGATTCAAGCTGACTTCTTTTTATTGCAACTTTATTGTTCTTCAACTGAGTGGCAAGTTCCAGATTGAATTGAACCAGTGTATCATCAAACCACTCATGAAATAGTAGGTTTTGGTCTCTTTCTTCAAAGTCAATATGAAGGGGGACCGTGTGTAATTGAATACCCGAATTAGCAATAAGTGAAATCATCGTTGAATAAATAAAATAAAACTAAAATAGTTTGCAACCGCACAAAACTAAACACAAATACATCTTTATCAGTCTTATCAGTCCCCGTCTTCTTCCTTCTTCTTTTCCTTCAATAATTTATATACATCGTATATTAGTAATACAACACCGAATATTACTAATGCCATACTGCTATCAGTCCCCTTTAACACAAATTCGCCACTGAGGCCGGCAATTATTAGACCAACGCTAACAATTATCCCAATAATTCTTCCAATCATATTTTATTAATTTATAAGTTGATATTAAAAATTTTTATTCATTTACACTAAGCATAAATGCTAGCGCGCTTTAGTTAACGATTCCACTCCAGATTGGTATTCACTTGCTACCTTTTGTCATTGCAGATGATTTGAGAGTACACCCCGTAATGAACTGGATTGTATTATTGGGCACAGAATTCAATAAGCCCGTAATAGCGCTCTTAAACTGTCCAGAAGTATGTCTCTCATCATAGGGAATCATACTTCCACTACGCTCAAGGAAAAACTTGAATATACATTCAACTGATTTTGATGAATCTGGAGCAGGTGTTAAAACAATATCCTCGGAAAACTGAATATCATTAACTCCACGCATGTTATTTACCACATATTCCCTGATATAATCCTGTAACAAACTGGTAGAAAAAATCCCATTTTCGTCAATAAATATTTGATTCGATGTGGCTTCTCTTACAATTTCATTCCATTCTTCAGAAGATATTACACCGTCTCTGACAGCAGAATGAATTGCTCCGTCTAAATCACTCTTACAGGATATAAAGAGCATTACCACACCTATTAGTGAAACAATGATTCTTTTCATACCATTCTTTCGTCGGTATTATTTATTTCATGCCGACCCGAGTTCCCGGTGGTCGGCGTTATACTAAATAAAAAAAGCATAGAACTCAGTTGTTTGTTCTACGCTCTTTAGGCATCGCCAAACGCCTTCCCAAAGTAAAACTAACTTGAACCTTATCCTATGCTTCGTTATGTAGTGGAATGATACCAATACATAGACCAAAGCAAAAGGCATCAGTATCGTTGTCCTTTGGTTAAAATTTGGCGAACTTTAAAGAGCGGACCAATACAAATGCTTTTCTTCGCATTGTTCGACTTTCTCTCGTCGAAACGATGCGCAAAGATACACATTTATTTTTTATACTAACACATTATCGGATAAGAATCTTTGAGAGAACGATGTTACGCTGATTTGATATCGCATAGAAGTATAAAAATGCGTATTTTTGCAATTTATTTCGAATTCGCTATTTCCTGATGTCGCGCTATTTCATCCATCTGGCTTATCACGGCGGCAACTATTGCGGCTGGCAGACACAGCCCAACTTGCCCACCGTGCAGCTGACGCTGGAACAGGCACTGACGACGCTGCTGCGGCAGCCGACAGCGGTGGTGGGATGCGGACGCACGGACACGGGTGTCCACGCCAGCGACTTCTACGCCCACTTCGACTATCCAAGCAAAAACAGCCAGCAGAATGAGGCTATAGAGGGGGAGTCGAGTTGTGACGAAGAAAAGACTACTAAGCCTACTTCTAAATCCACAAATATCCTCGACACCGACCTGCTCACCTTCAAACTGAACTCCTATCTGCCAGGCGACATCGCCATATACAGTATCTTTTCTGTGGCTGACAACGCCCACGCCCGTTTCGACGCGGTGGCACGCACCTACCAGTACCACGTCTCCGACCGACGGCTGCCGTTCCGCCAGGGACTCTACTGCCGCATCTTCTTCAAGCCCGACATCGACCGCATGAACGAGGCGGCACAGGTGCTGATGGAGTACGACGACTTCACCAGTTTCGCCAAGCTGCACACACAGGTCAAGACCAACATCTGCCATCTGAGCGAAGCTCATTGGGATGAGGTGGGAGACGAGTGGGTTTTCACCATCCGCAGCAACCGATTCCTGCGCAACATGGTGCGCAGCGTCACCGGCACCCTGCTCGATGTGGGACGCGGCAAACTCTCCATCGACGGACTCCGCGAAATCGTTGAGCGCAAAGACCGTTGTGCCGCCGGCGTCAGCATGCCCGCCCAAGGACTCTTTCTGACAAAGGTGGAATACCCTTGGGAAACTAAAAAGTAAAAACTAAAAACTAAAAAGTAACCTTTACCATATATAAGACCAATTAGACTAATTAGACTAATTAGACTAATTAGACAAATTAGACAAATCATCACCAATATGAATCTTACTAAAAATCTCAAAGGAGACATCTTTGGCGGCGTGACAGCCGGTATCGTCGCCCTGCCGTTGGCGCTGGCATTCGGCATCCAAGCTTTCGGCGCCGTCGAAGGCGGTGCCTCGTTCGGTGCCTACGTTGGTCTCACCGGTGCCACACTCCTCGGTTTCTTTGCCGCCCTGTTCGGTGGTACCCACAGCCAGATTAGCGGTCCCACGGGACCTATGACGGTTATCACCGCCACACTGGTAGCCGGCGCCATCAGTGCTCCGGGCGGCAGCCTCTCCACCGTGTTCCTCTCCATGTCCCTCGCCGCCATCTTCTGCGGACTATTCCAGATACTATTCGGCATCATCAAGATAGGCAAGTATGTACGCTACATCCCCTACCCTGTCCTCAGCGGCTTCATGAGCGGTATCGGCGTCATCATCATCCTGCAGCAGCTCTACCCGCTGGTGGGTCAGTCGGGCAAGGGTTCGATGGTCGAACAGCTGGCAGGCATCCCCGCCGCCTTCAGTTCCATCAACGCCATGGCGCTGATTCTGGGACTCGGCACCATCGCCATCATCTATCTCTTCCCCCTGATTACCAAGAAGGTGCCCTCGACCTTGGTAGCACTCATCGTCATGACCGTGGTGTCGCTCTTCCTGCCCGAGGGCAGCTTTGCCATCATCGGCGAGATACCGTCAGGTCTGCCCATGCCGTTCTTTGCCAACGACAATGTCGACTTTGCTGGCATCACCAACTGGGGTGAGATCATCATGGCCGCCATCATCCCCGGCCTCACTCTTGCCGGTCTCGGCAGCATCGACACACTACTCACCTCCGTGGTAGCCGACAATATCACCAAAACCAAGCACAACAGCAACCGCGAGCTCATCGGTCAAGGTATCGGCAACGCCGTGGCGGGCCTCTTCTGCGGACTCCCCGGAGCCGGCGCCACCATGCGTACCGTCGTCAATGTCAAAAGCGGTGGCCGCACCCAGCTCAGCGGCATGGTGCATGCCCTCTTCCTGCTGGCTATCATGCTGGGGCTGGGCAGCATCGTCAAATACGTGCCGCTGTCGGTCCTCGCCGGCATCCTGCTCACCGTGGGCGTGGGCATCATTGACATCAAGGGCTTCCGCGACCTGTTCAAGATACCGCGTGCCGACGCCGTGGTGCTGGTTGTGGTGTTCCTCGTCACCGTCTTTGTCGACCTGCTGACCGCTGTGGGCATCGGCATGGTCATCGCCTGCGTGCTCTTCATGAAACGCGCCAGCGACCTGGTGGAGGGCGGATACAGCTCATCGTCGATGACCGACGACAACATGCGGCGCGGACTTCCCCACCCGGGCGAAGCCAATTTCGACAAGAGCGTGCCCTGGCACGACGAGGGCGGCCTCACCGAAGAGATGTTGAAACACATCTACGTGCAGCGTCTCAACGGCCCCATCTTCTTCGGATCCATCACCCGCTTCCAAGAGGTGATGAACGACGTGCCCGACCACGCCAAGGTGGTCATCATCCGTATGAAGCTCGTCAGCTTCATGGACCAGTCGGGCCTCTACGCCATGGAGACAGCCATCAAAGACCTCCAGTCGCGCGGCATCACCGTGCTGATGACCATCATCCAGCCGCAGCCCATGTACATGCTCAAGACCATGAACGTCATCCCCGGCGTCATTCCCGAAGACCACACCTTCCCCACCTTCGAGGACTGCGTCAAATATTTAGAATCGAGAATTGAGAATTGAAAAAAGTAAAAGCTAAAAACTAAAAACTAAAATGAAGGATAGTCTATTGTATTCCAAAAGTATGGCTTTTGCAGTACGATGTGTGAAATTCTACAAATACCTATCCGAAGAAAAGAAAGAATACGTTATTAGCAAACAATTGCTTCGCAGCGGAACAAGTATTGGGGCCAATATTCGGGAGGGCCGTTTTGCACAGAGCGAAGCAGATTTTATCAACAAACTAAGCATTGCATTAAAAGAAGCCGAAGAAACTCAATATTGGATTGAACTATTATATAACTCAGAAATCATTGCAGAGAAAGAATACTCATCCATCTATGAAGACTCGGGAGAAATGATTGCCTTGCTTCTATCATCGATAAAAACAATCAAGTCAAACAGCAACAAACAGTAAAATAATAATTAACATGTAAAAGCAAAAACTTTTTAGTTTTTAGTTTTTACCTTTAACCTTCAAACAATGGGACGCGCATTTGAATACCGCAAAGCGAGAAAACTGAAACGGTGGGGACACATGGCCCGCACCTTCACCAAGATTGGAAAAGAAATCGAGATGGCCGTCATCGCCGGCGGTCCCGACCCGTCGAGCAACCTCCGTCTGCGACTCCTCATGGCCACCGCCAAGAGTGAGAGCATGCCCAAAGAGAACGTCGAACGCGCCATCAAACGTGCCACCGACAAGGACACCAGCGCCTACAAAGAGGTGGTCTACGACGGCAAAGGTCCCCACGGTATCGCCATCGTGGTGGAGACTGCCACCGACAACCCCACCCGCACCGTTGCCAACGTGCGCGCCGCCTTCGTGCGCGGCAAGGGCGAGTTGGGCACCATGGGTATGAACGACTTCCTCTTCGAACGCAAGTGCAGCTTCGTCGTCGCCTACAAGGAAGGCATCGACATGGACGAGCTGGAGCTTAGCCTCATCGACTACGACATCGACGAGGTGTTCCGCGACGAGGACGAAATTATGATCTACGCCGATTTCAAGAACTACGGTCCCATCTCCAAATACCTCGAGGACAACGGGCTTGAGATCAAATCCTTCAAATTCGAGCGCATCCCGCTCTCCATGCGTGAGCTCAGCGAAGCCGAACAGGAGGACGTCAACGCCCTTATCGAGCGTCTGGAGAACGACGACGACGTGGTCAACGTGTTTCACAACATGGCATAAGTTCCGACAATGGCGGAACGTGCCGTTGCCTTTGGAGGCACCTTCTCCAAGGATAATACACTGGAACAGCAATCGGTAGAAAACAATAAATTCATACAAATCAATGATATGGGAAAAATATTTGCAAATATTTTTCCCATATCAAAAAATCTTCGTATCTTTGCAATCGCTTTCAAACAAAGAACTGCCGCATTCGTCTAGTGGTCCAGGACATCTGCCTCTCACGCAGAAGATCATCAGTTCGACTCTGATATGCGGTACCAAGCCTCCCCAAAAGGGAGGCTTTCTATTTTTACCCAAACCTCTCGCCAGTTTCAGTTGAATAATAATTCGTACATTTGCACCATTGGTCATAATTTACTCAATGCACTGAGTAAAATCCGGAAGCGCTTTCAAACACTCTCGTTCTAAAACTATTACAAATGAACTACATTTCCAAAGCGGAACGGATGAAACAATACTACAAGGGTCTGGAGAAGGCAAGTGAATACCACCTGCCCGATGAGGTACTGGCCGAAGTGTTGGCCGACCAAGAGAATCCAGAGCTGGAACCCATTTTCCGCGAATCGCAGGCACTGATCATGAACGTCGTCGCACCCCTGCATCGCGTACTCTCGTTCATCAACAACAACCGGATGATACATGAATGGTGGCAGGAAATTCTGGATGAGGCCAAAGAGCAAGAAACCTCGCTATCACCCGAAGAAATCTACCACACCCTTCTCTCACTGGAACCCTACTCGGCAAAAGAGTTTATTGGCACCATCGATGCCGACTCCGCCACCCTCAACCAGCTGCAAGACAGCTATGCCCGCAACGACAAAGAAGCGTTTGTCACGCTGCTGCACAACAAACCATGCGGTTTAAGGGCAATCAGCGCACTTTGCAGCCTTGTGTGGCCTGACACCTCTTCTGTTTTCTCTCTGCCGCTTGAGGAGCTCTTTACCGCCATGGATGCGATAGCCACCACCAATACCAACGACGTAAACAAAGAAGGGCAAATGATGCTGCGCTCTATAGAGAATATGTCGCAGATAGGCACGCAACTCCTGAACCAAGAATACGGGAACGAATACGAGTACAATGCTGATGTAAAAGCCTACTACCGCGCCCAATACGAAAACACACAAAACACATTCCTGTGGCTCTGCAGCTTCTACACCGACGACATAACAGACTACAAGCCTCGCGAACGGAAAATCATCGAATCCATACTGAGCAGGCCGGAAGCCAAAGCGCAGCTGCAGACCGTTGAAGTAGACGGAGACGACTTCAGCCTTCCGCCCGACTATTTCTCGCTGAAAAACGAATCGACCAACAGCGACGACTGCTTCAACCTGCGATACGAGGTGGTGAAAAACGGAGCCGAACGCTTTGCAGAGCTGATCAACGCCTTGGCAGCGCACGGCTATATCGACAACAACAATCAGGTGAAACAGATGTTCGCCTACCGTTTCTCGTCCAAGATGCGCCCCGAGCGCATTGTACCCATTGAATGGAAAGGCCGGAACGGCAAATCATACGAACTCATCTACCTCATCCGATGTCTCACCGAAAGGGGATCCTACAGAAAAATGCGCCAATTCTTCTTCGGCCCGCAATGGGTCAAAGACCGTGACAGTGGCTATGCCAAGAGTGCCGCTTACGAATTCAAGCTGCTCCTGCACCAGCTCTACCCCACCCTGCCCGACATGTTGTAGTTTTTTTTTCTATAATTGCCTATAATTGGCATAAGCCAACGGCAATCGGTGTACCTTTGCAGGCGTCTCAATAAAACGCACTGACATGGAAGACAACACTGAAGGCACTGGTGGCATCCTCACTGGCATAATACTACTATTATTGCTATACATTGTGGCGGTTGTGAGTTGCACAATCAAAACCTTCCACATGATATCGGCCGGAGACAGCATATCATTCTGGTGGTGGATTCTCTATGTGCTGCTATGGTTCCCCATAGAAATCCGGATTGCCAAACTATTCTTTAAATAATACCATATACCTTACCCAATAAGGCATCATACCAGAAAAAAATGTTATATTTGCAACCACAATCGACGAGAGTACGTCGAACAATTGCGGAAAGCATTTGTACGGTCCGAGCTGTAAATTCGCCAAATTTCATCCTGAGGACACTGGTACGATGCCTTTTGCTTTTTCGTGTATGTATTGGCTTTATGCCTCTACATAGCGTAAAGCATAGGACAGGGTTCTCAGTTTCTATTCGGGAGAGGCGTTTGGCGATGCCCACAGTTCGTAGAAACGACAACACGAGTTCTATGCTTTCCTTGTATTTATAAATAACCGCCCTACTGAGAACTCAAGGGCGAAAAAAGGAGCACCACCCCACCCTGCCGTACAGGTGTGATTTTTACTATAATTGTCTATAATCGGGGTAAGAGCACCAAAGAATCAGTAATATTGCAAAAATACAAACCTTATAAAAATAAAACTATGGTATACAGAGTAACCATCAAGAGCAGCAAGCTCACCAGTGGCATCCGCGTAGAGAAGGGAATGAGCGTAGATGTCGTAACCAACAGCATCACCAACCCCGTCACCACTAACGGAGGTCAAGCCGTCGCCGATGCATTCATGCGTATCTATGGCATCGACATCCGCAGGGCTGGCGCATTAAGTATGGCATATTTGGACGTTCAAAGAATTGGATAAATTAACTATCACATTATATATAATGAATAAAGAAGTAATAATCAGTCAATCCAATTTCAACATTTCTAAAATGGGAATTGGAAAAATTCAATCAGAATATGGAATCCCTCCTGATGAAAAAATTCGGCTCATTTGGAGTCCTGGATATGATGACCTAATTGAGGCTAATCCAAATAAAAAAGTCAGAAAAAAACTTTTGAATTATTTTATTGTGAATTATCGTAAGCAGAAGGGAATCGTGTTAACAAACAAGGGTTTGTATTATCACCAAAATGGATCTATATGTTACATAGAATCAACAGAAATACAAGACATCTCTTCAAATAATTCAGATTTAGAAATAATCCAAAATACCCAAAATACCAAAATAAACATTCCTTCCTCATTTTTCTTTCCAAACAATTCTAAAAAACTTCAAAATCAAAAGAATGCTATAGTCAATGCTATAGCAGAAGCAATAAATGCATTACGTTAAAAAGCAATAACTAATCATCTAAAACCCAATAATATGTACGAAGAAGTATTAGAAAGTGCAATGGATTACATCAGAACTCTATTGCATGAGGAATTACTCGATACTGTAAAAAAGAAAATCGATGAAGTTCTTCCAAAAATCAAAAAGGGAATGATTCCCACAATTAAGAAGTTTGCGAAGGATATTTTGTCCTCAAAATCGACAACAGCTATGGCTGTAGACTCGTTAACCATGCCAGAACTATTGCAAGTGGCAAGGAAAAACATTGTATCTGGTGCAAATGGATTTGTGGTTTTTCGTGCTGAAAAAGATGGTAAATGCTTTGTCTATTTGGCGAATTGTAAGGACAGAGAACTTCTTGACGAAACAATTAACAAGTACGTCATAATCCAAGCAGATTCTTTGAGCAAAGAAGTAGAAGAACTATTTGGTGAAACCGATTTAATAATCCTTCAATAACCAATTCTATGGACAAATTACTAGAACTAATCAAAAAGGCGTTTGAATACATAAAGAATATTATTCGCCGTGTAATCAATGGTATTCTGAACTTTGCAAAAGAAGTAGTAGCGAGGTTCAAGTCTCTTGGATTAACGCAAGGTCAGGACATTCCTTTTGTTGCCAACAAAGAGGCATTTAAAAACGCACTAAAGACAGCACCAGTGAAAAAAGTCGGAATATTTGAGGGCGTATACAATGAAGTAAGCGATGAGATTACATTTGCCGAATATGTGGAGGCTGACAGTCTGGATGCCCAAACCAGAAATGTTTTGGGTCAAGAAGAATTAGTAGTATTGAGTTAATTAACATGAAAACAATAACAATCATTCTTGGAATTGCAGCCATAGGTGGTGCTGCGTATTATAGTTACAAAAAGAAGTCAGTTGGTCAATTCCTGACAAGTAACGTTAAAGTGATAGATGGAACACTTGATTTCAACGATGTAGTGGCTTATTTTAAGTCAAAAAACCTGAAAAAAGGAAGTGATGTCCCATTTATTGCAAGAGACGGAGCAATGGGACAGTTTGTCAAAAAGACCCACAAACGCTTCCCCGAAGGAAAAGTGGGTTATTTAACCATCGTTTTAGGGGTTTATAATGAGGTTGATGAAAAGGTAACCCATGGACAAATACTGTATGTGAAGGAACTTGACGAACGCATAAAAGAAGTATTTGGCAATGAAGAATTAATTGTACTTTCATAGGCAGTTTTTCAAAAAAAACAACAAAACACAATGGGAGTAAAAAAAATAGAACCGAGTGGCATATTGGGATTTATAGGACTGGCGTCGCTAGTCCTATGGATTTCGGTACTCATTTTTGGAAATTATCTAATACCCGTATTTTATCCATCTGTTGTTAGGGCTATAACATTCTCTCTTTTTGCCATTATGGGTGGCTATTTAATCATTGAGGAGGAAAGTGGCAGCGTAATATCATACATTTTTTGGACGTTTGTGTGGGCGGCTTTTATAATGGCGGTATGGAGATATGGTGATGAAAAATATCTCACATGCATTTTTTGGATATTTTTTCTTTTAGCCAGTCTTATCGCGTTTATTGTAGTATGGTTGACTACTAAAGTTGAAAGAGCTACAAGGGCTGCCCGAAAAAACATAGAACGAGCTGCGAAAGAGCTAGAGAAAGAAGTAAAACAATTTTTCAAGGACATTATCAATGTTATCATTGATATTTTCTCAATTAAAAACAGTGTACAGACAAAGTGCCCTGAAGCATTGAAGATACAAATATTGGAAAAGAAAAAGAATGCCGTCAATGTCGGTATTTTCGGGAACAATAATGTGATGATTGCAAAAGAAGAAATAACTTCATCAGAAGGGGTCTCTTCAGATATTTACAAAGGTCAAATCATATATTGTTAGATGGCTTCAATAGAATATAACTACAAAGAGCATCAACTGACATCTGAACAAAAAGATGCTTTATCGGCAGAGGTTGAGAAGTGCTCAAAAAAGATTCGACAGTTGGTAAACAGAAAAGAATACCAGCATTTGTCGCTTTCTGTTGGATATACTCTTGAAGAATACTGGGGACTAGATGATTCTGAAGTATTCATTATTTCCAATGCTGATTTTGAAATTCCTAAATCCTACTCTTTCATTGAAGAATTAAAAAATGAACTATCCTCTATTAGTATATCATCGTTCATTAATAAAAGTCGGTTGAAAATAGCAATCTCCTTTCAAATAAAAAAGCAAGAACACATGACTCCACATAATGAAGAACAGCCACAAGAACAGAATAAAGATTCCATTTCATTTATTCCAATTCAACCACGATACACCTTCTCCCAGTTAATCATTTCCGACTCTGTAAAAGAGGAAATATTAACTGCCTTATCAATAATAAAAAACAAGAAGTTAATATATGAAGACTGGGGATTTGGTAAGATTGAACCCTATCCGAGGAGCATTTTGAATTTTTATGGTGGACCGGGGACAGGTAAAAGTATGTGTGCTCATGCAATTGCATCGGAACTTGGTCGTCCATTGTTGGCGTTGAATTATGCTGACATTGAATCAAAATACGTGGGAGAAGCCGCTAAAAATTTGAAGAAAGCATTTGAAACAGCAAAAGAAACGGATGCTGTAATGTTTTTTGATGAAGCGGATTCTTTCTTAGGCAAACGTATTGAGAATGTCAGTACGGGGTCTGATCAGGCATTGAACTCTCTACGAAGCCAAATGCTTATTTATTTAGAAGAGTTTACTGGAGTAGTACTATTCGCCACAAATCTGGTGACGAATTTTGACAGAGCATTTGAGTCTAGAATACTGAATCATATCAGATTTGAGTTGCCAAACAGAGAAGCACGTGCTGCAATACTAGAAACAATGATTCCAGAGAAACTTCCTGTAGACAAAGAATTCTCAAAAGAAGATTATCTTGCAATTAGTGACTTGATAGATGGTCTGTCTGGAAGAGAAATAAAAACTGCCATACAGTCAATGCTGTTGGCAGAAGCTCAAAAGCATGGAGCAAATGCAGTTTTTACAATTGAATTGTTAAAGAATGCTCTTGTTCAAAAGAAAGAATCAAAAGAACGTCTTAAAAACGAGGAAAACGAAAGAATAAAGAAAAAAATCGTTAAGAAACTTAAAGAAAAAGAATTAGAGAATCAAGCAGAAGAGGGAAATGCTTCTATGAAATCCAAAGAAAAAGAGTATCTCGAAGCCTACCGTGAGGCATGTGAAAACGACCAAGTATCCGACAAGGAACGCCGTTTGCTCAATCGTCTCCGCGATATGTTAGGAATAACCGAAGAACGAACAAAAGAAATAGAAAAATATTTTTGATGCCATCGTGAAGATATTAATCACAAAAAAAATCAACCATGAAACACTATAATTTAACAACAATAGAAGGCCTTAAGGTGGCTAAAGAAGTGTTGACTAGTGTCAACCCTTTTGCTGATCTTGCAGTAAAAGTCGTTGAAAAAATCCTGAGCTCAGATAGTTCAAAAGAACAGGCAAGAATTGCAGAGAAACTGATCAAGCAAGGGAAAGAAAACAACGTAGATGAGATGGAAATAACTCTGAATAATACGAAAGGTCTTGATATGAAAATTCCAATGGATGGGGTTGAGATTACGACAATGGTGGGTTCAAAAGAGGAAACCGTAATTAAAGTAAAGTACAAATAACAATGAACATGAAAGAAGAAGTATTCGTCGATGGCGTTGGTAGTTTGGGCGAATATCTATCTAAACTGGGTGTAGTAGTACCAACAGAAAAAACTTCCGAGTCCGAAACTGCAAAGGTGGTGAAACGACTGCTGAAAGAGTTGGATGGCTGGGATGGCAATATTCTCACTGATCGACTTAACGATGAAGTGGGGATGGATGGAATGGATATAGTCGAGTTTATTATGAAGCTCGAAGAAGAGCTGGATATTTTTATTGAAGTTGAAAACCTTTTCCTCACAGAACAAGATGTGGCAAATGACTATTATGGGGTTGAGGAGGACGATGAGAACGTAGCTGTTCAAGACGAAGAGTCGGAAGATGACGACTCGGATAATGAAACCCATGCAATGGTATCACCAACTGTCGGCGAAGTAATTGCATACGTGGAATGGCTTGCTGACAATAATAGGGAGCCGTAGTAAATAGAAGGTACTTTTTCTATAATTGTCTATAATCTCTGATCGAGGTTATATTAGGTGTACCTTTGCAAAAAAAAGTAATGGTATATTTGAAATCTTTTAATCTGCCAAAGGATACATGGGTGGACTACTATTTTACCCCACCCAAACACCCAGAGGGTATCCCCAAAGATATTCCTGACATATACTTTCAGTTAGATTTTGACAGCAGAACAATTCACCAAAGTTGGTACCCTTGGAATACTTTCTACAACCGTTATTTCACCCATATCGACTTTGGTGATATTACCATATTCTATGGTGGCAATGCTTCGGGCAAGACTACGATACTGAATGTTATTGCTCAAAAACTGAAACTGCAAAGACTATCATTGTTCAATACCAGCCCTTTCTTTGAGAGTTACTGCCAGGGTAACGGTGGCTATGAGTTGACCGACCAGTATATTGCACCATCAGCCATACGCAGGGGTAAGATAATTGTCAGCGATGATGTTTTCAATAACATACTTGCCACTAGGCAGCGCAATCTTGAAAAGGACGTACAGATAGAAGACGTGTCGCAACAGTATTTTGCAATGGAGCACGTTCCCAAGTCTCTCACTATGTCAAAATTTATCAAACGCACTATGGATTATCGCAAACATGCGGAAATGAGCAATGGCGAGTCTGGCTTCAAGTACTTTGTTGAACAGATAGAAGAGGAGTCTCTAGTCTTGTTAGACGAGCCGGAGAACAGTCTATCGGCAGAAACCCAACAAGTGCTGGCTCACGAGCTATACAGCCTTGCTCATAGAGGACGTTGCCAGCTTGTCATTGCCACCCACTCACCTTTCTTGCTCTCATTGCCTGACGCATTGATATACAACCTTGATGCCACACCAGTACAAACGGCAAAATGGTATGAACTTGAAAACATGAGGTCGTACTACAACCTGTTCAAAATGCACAATTCATCATTCGAATCAAAATAAAGAAACTATATGGAAAACAATATAGATTGGACAAAATACGAGCAAGCTTCGGAAGAGGAAAAGGTCAAACTACTTAAGGAGGGTGCCGAGAATGGGGATGCACTCTGCCAATTCGAATATGGATACCACCTTGTGGGAAAAGACAAAGAGACGGCAATGCACTGGTTTGAAGAATCAGCCAAACAAGGATTTATACTGGCATATCATGCCATAGGATTCTATAGTACTGGTTTCAAAGCAACGCTCTATCTACACAGTTGTGTTGAACTTGGTTGCACTGCTTCGTGGCTTGCATTGGGATTATGCTATGAGAATTGCTCCGAAATGCGAGACAGATTATTGGCATACATGAGCTATCTTAATACCGTCCAACACGAATACGACGAAGACAGGTTCAAGAGGATGCTTGGCCCTATATATTCTGACGAGTTATGGAATACACTAGCACTGGACGGAGCGACTTGCGTGGCAGCTGCCCAGTATCGGCTGGGTATGCTTAATATCGATGTAAGTCATGTTACACACGAAATAAATACTGGCATTGAATGGCTGACGAAGGCTTCGGAGAATGGCAACTGGGAGGCGACATATACACTGGGGTATATCTATGCAAAGGGGTCTTATGGCATAAAACGAGACCCTGAAAAAGCCAAACGCCTGCTTGAACCTTTGAAGAAGAATGTAGACAAAAGCGAACAGGAGAAGCTCCGTTATGCACTAAGTCTCTGTAATCAATGAAAAAAAACGCTAACCCTTCTGTGGCGACAGAATAAAGTATGACGATGCAGAGAAGAGTTTTAGCGAACGATTGGATATTTGCCGCCGGTCTATGGTTGAATACAGCGCAATAGACTGGACGTATCAAACAATTTTAGCATATCAGCACCTGGCAATGGTGTATGAAGGAAAAGAGTTGCCACAAAAGGCCAAATCATTCATTGAGGAGGGCTGGAGAACCTTCTTGTCAAACGAGGATGCCCCTATTTCAACTGACTTTTACAATACATTAGTGGATAACGTCGTGCGAATATCCTTTGTGACGGTTTTATTTTCACACTCAGCGTCCCGTCCTGAAAGGATACTTTCTCTCAAGCCCGCTGCTTCTCCTTGGCAGTGAGGTACTGCCAAGGCAGCGGCTCGTGCCGCTCGAAAGATGTAAACCTAAACTGTGATGGTGTAAACCAGTTTAGGGATAGGGTCTCAACTATGTAAACCCATTTAGTTTAACCTTCCCAATTCTTTCAACCTTTTTTAGGGAAAGTCACCTTTCTATCTGAATTTACACTTTTTAGTCGGAGTTTTTGTATATACAATACACTTTTTAGTCGGAGTTTTTGTGTGAAAAATACACTTTTCTGTCGGAGTTTTGAGAATAAATCGTATTTTTGCAGCGAATAAATAAGGAGGGCAATAAGAGCATGATACGACAAAAAATCGAAGAACTATACGACTGGAAGCAGCGTAAAAAACGGAAACCTCTCGTGATACAAGGAGCCAGACAGGTGGGAAAGACTTGGCTTATGAAGACTTTCGCCGAAGAGGCATTTCCCCAATATATCTATATCAATTTTGAGGAGACCCCCGCCCTCAGGTCACTGTTCGAGAAGGATTTCGACATGAAACGAATCCTTTTTGAGATATATCTGGCCACTGGAAAGCAGGTGGAGGATGAGACACTGCTCATACTTGACGAAATCCAAGAGGCACCACGCGGCATTACCGCACTGAAATATTTCTGCGAGAAAATGCCACACCTGCCCGTCATGGCCGCAGGGTCGCTGCTGGGCATAGCTTCGCATCAACACGACAGTTTCCCTGTAGGAAAAGTGGACTTCATAAATCTTTACCCGTTATCGTTCTTTGAGTTCGTCGACGCCATGGGGCAGGAACATCTTTTGGAACCCCTAAGGATGCAACAATGGGATGCAACACAGACCGTGGCATCCAGACTAGAATCGCTCCTGCGTCAATACTATTATGTTGGTGGCATGCCCGAGGTGGTACAATCGTTTGCCGACAACGGTGATCTGAAAGAGGTTCGACGGCTCCAACAAGCAATACTCGATTCGTATGACCGCGACTTTTCAAAACATGCTCCTATTGAAGAGGTACCTCGCCTGCGCATGGTGTGGAACAGTGTCAGCGGTCAGCTATCCAAAGAGAACA
The DNA here is from genome assembly GCA_017449975.1 of Bacteroidales bacterium. GTDB lineage: Bacteria > Bacteroidota > Bacteroidia > Bacteroidales > P3 > Colimorpha. The sequence continues at coordinate 50,867 of JAFSYK010000064.1, read as the reverse complement.
AGAAATTCATCTATGGATTTATCAAAGCAGGTGCACGTGCCAAGAATTTCGAACTGGCCATAGAATGGTTGCGAGATGCGGGTCTGCTATACAAGGTGAACCGAGCGAAAAAAGGACAGATGCCCCTTTCGGCCTACGAGGACTTTGCCGCCTTCAAAGTGTTCCTACTTGATGTGGGCCTGCTCGCTTCCATGTGCGGACTCTCTACAAACGCATTGCTCTCCGAAAGCACACTATTCTCCGACTACAGGGGAGCTTTGACAGAACAATATGTATTCCAACAATTAAAGTTGTCGAAAGAAAACAGCATCTACTATTGGTCGGCTGACAACTCCAGAGGAGAAATTGATTTTCTAATGCAACACGACGGCAAGATTATTCCCATTGAGGTGAAGGCTGAAGACAATCTCCAATCTAAAAGCCTCCGTATGTTTATAGAAGCCAACCAAGGATTGCACGGTGTTCGTTTCTCAATGGCACCATACCGCGAACAGTCATGGATGACCAACTATCCGCTATATGCTATAGAAGCGGTACTATAGCCAACGATAAAACAATCGAAGTTGCAAATTTATTCTGGATATTATTACATAATCAACTGAAACAAAAAGTTTGCTAACCAATAGGACGCACAACAGGTATTAACAAATTAACGAATTACCATATTCTTCTATGTTTCTCGGTGAGTTTATTGCTTTATTGGTGGCGGTGATGTGGACGGCCACGGCTTTGCTGGCGGAGGTCGGATCCAAGCATATGGGGTCGCTGCCGTTCAACATCATGCGCATGACGATGTCACTGCTGCTGCTTGCTGTCACGCTATTCCTCGTGATGGGTGTGCCCTGGCCGCGCTATGCCGACGGCGAAACATGGAAGTGGATGCTGGCGTCGAGTCTGGTGGGCTATGTCATCGGTGACTACTGCCTAATGAAGGGTTACATCATCATCGGGTCACGCTTCGGCCAGCTTTTCATGACACTCTCCGCCCCTGCCGCCGCCATCACCGGTCGCCTGCTGCTGGGCGAGCAGATGAAGCCCCTCGCCATCGTAGGCATGGTGGTCACCCTGTCGGGCATCTGCCTCTCTATCCTGTCCAAAGGAGTGAACGAAAGTGAACAGAATGCAAACGAGAACGAACGAAAAACACCCAAGCTCACGCTACCACCTCGCGGAATCTTCTTCGCCGTGATGGCAGGCCTCTGTCAGGGTGTGGGTCTGGTGCTGAGCAAGAACGGACTGGTACACTACGATGCCGCGCTGCAAGCCGCCGGGGTTGACGCTTCGGCTGCCGCCAGTGGTGCATGGATCCCCATGCCGCTGTATCTGAGCGTACCCTTTGCCGCCACCTTCATCCGCGCCATCCTGGGTCTTGTGGGATTTATGGCACTGCTGATGCTGACGCACCGCGACTGGGCCAAGCAACTCCACCACGCCGTCGGCGACCGCAAAGCGATGTGGTGCGCACTGGGCTCCACGGTGTTCGGCCCCTTTGTCGGTGTCAGTCTGTCGCTCCTCGCCACGCAATACACCGGCACAGGCATTGCGCAGACACTCTTCGCCCTCACCCCCATACTCATCATCGCACCTTCCGTCTGGCTTTTCCACCAGAAGGTGACAACCCGTGAGGTCATCGGCGCCATGATAAGCGTTTGCGGCGTTTGTCTGTTTTTCATTTAAGAGAAAACACACGGCCGCGGCATCGATGATGCCGCGGCCGTGTTCTATCGTATAACATAAACGTTATTGCTTGACCGAAGGCTGCTGCTTGGCGCTCTTTTTAGCCGGCATCTTCTGGTCTATTACACGCATACCTTTATCTAATTTCTTGTCGCACGCCTTGTCGCATTTCTCATGTTTGTGCGTTTTCCGGAAATGCTCCACCAGCTGCTTGTGCTGGTCAGGCGTCAATATTTTATTGATAGCAGTCTTGATGCGATACTTTTCCTTATTGATATCGGTCTCTATCTTTCCTTCACGATCGAACAGCGGATAAAGAATCTTGCTGTTGTCCTCGTATTTGTCCATATACATGCGGATGCTATCGCGTACCTGACGCTGCAATCCTTCCAGTTGATTGATGCGTTCCTTACCCTCTTTGCTGATTTGTTCAATTTTCTTCTTCTGCGCCGCAGAGAGGTCGGTCACTATGCTGGCCACATCGGGCGGACATTTCTTCTGCTTATGAGGATGGTCGTCGGCACGAAGGACAACCGGGCTGGCAATGGCCAGACTTAACAGGAGGACAGAGAGTATTCTTTTCATGTATTTGGGAATTTGGGAATTTGGTAATTCGTTAATCCTTTGTAATCTTTTTTATTCGGACCAGAAACTGGCCATCGCCATTTCGTCGCAGATGGTGGCGTCGTCGGTATTATAGCTGTATTCGTAGACATCAGTGAAGATGGCATCGATGCTGGAGTCGGATGGCTTGGAGGTAAAGAACGCCACCGTGCCGGCACTGAGCAGCACCGCAACACTAGCGGCCACCGTCCAACGTTGCCACAGGGGATGTTTCCGCGGCACCAGCAACGGCTGGCGCTCCACCTGCTGCATCACGGCATCGGTAACATTGACAGGACGGTCGTAGGTGGTGCGGCCCATCAACGCAATGGCTTCTTCTACTGTAGGTTTCTGGTTCATTTCCAATTATTATTCTCAATCATTACTTTCAAATTCTTGCGGGCACGGAAGATGAGTGTCTCCACCTTGGCCAGTGACACCTGCATAATGTCGGCAATCTCTTTGTAGCTGAACTCGTCGAAACTGTAGAGCACCAGCGCGGTGCGCTGTTCAGGTTTCAACTGGTTGATGCAGCGGTGCAGCATTGCGTCGCGCTCACCACGCACAATCTGTTGTTCCGCAGTGTCGTTGTGCCCCTGGTCGGGCAGATTGGGCAGCTGCGACTGAGGCACTGCACGACGTTGCAACTTAAGCTGCTTGCTGACGACATTGACGGTGATGCGGTAGATGAAGGTGCTGAGCTTGGATTGAAAACGGAAGCGGGGCAGCGCCGTGTAGAGGGAGCAAAACACCTGCTGTGTCACCTCTTCCACATCCACCTTGTTGCCGCAGAGCTTATAGCACAGATTGGCCACCACCTGCTGGTAACGATCCACAATCTGTGCATATAAGCGTGTGTTTCCGTTCAAAACTTCCTGTATCAATTCTTCGTCTTCCAATGTCTGTTACGATTGATTAGTACGCGATATAATATTATTATTGCAGTAAAAATGTTAAAAATCAATTTTTAATCTATCTATCTCACGACGGTCGCGTTTGGTGGGACGTCCCACACCGCGGTCGCGTATCTCGAAGCCGCCTTGACGGATGGACGACTGGCGGGAGTATTCCTCCTCGGGGGTCAAATCGGCCATGTAGTTCTCCACCAGCTGTGCGCCGACACGGTTGGATAGAAGGGCTTTGACTTGGATGGTCTTGTGAATGTGGTCAACCGCAATGGAATAGACCTCACCCACCTTCACCTCGTGCGATGCTTTCAACACCTGGTCGTTCATCTTGACACGACCGGCACGACAGGCTTCCGACGCCAGCGAACGGGTCTTGAATAGACGTACCGCCCACAGGTATTTGTCGATACGGTTATTGCTTTCGGAAGACATAGGTAATGGTGCCTGTCTGGATGACCGCGGCGTTGGGGTCGGCGTTGAACAGCGAACGGCGTGCCGCCTGCTCGGCCTGTCGGACCATCGTCACATCGGTGATGGTGGAACCTTGCTGCGGAGCCTCAGTCTTGGTGACCTTGCCTTGCTGGTCGACCCATATTTTAACAACAATCTTTCCTTCGCGGGTAAAGTCCTTCGATGGCAACGGCAGCGAAACACTGCTGCGACCTGCCAGATCGTATGTCCCATTGCCACCCTTCCCGTGGTAGTTGGTCGAGGTACTGTTGCCGTTGGGGCTGCCCTGCTGGCCGTGGCCTTGGCTATCGCCCTGCCCCTGACCACCGGCAGTGTTGTTCTTGCGGCCAGGATAGAGGGCCTTGGAGTTGATGGCCTCCTTCTGCTCGGCCTTATTCTTGTTGACGGTGTTGGGATTGGTGGTGCGACCTTTGCTGCTGTTGTCCAGTGCCACCGACTCCTCCGTGTGTTGGGACGAATGGTCGGAGGCGGCAGCAGAAGGCTGCTGTTGGGGCGACGCCGCCGAAGCGGCACTCTCGCCCAGGCCATCCTCGTCGAAGCCCATCGCCACCTCGACACCCTCCTCAGGAATGGGAGGATCAGGCGGATAGTAGCCAATAATCAAGCTGATGAGTAGCAGCATCAGCATGATGAAGGCAGTAATACAGGCCGATATGATTTTACTGGTCATTAATACTATTACTTTAGTAGTTAAGTAAACAGTAGTTAAGTAGTTAAGACAAATGTCGGTATCGTGTCATTTCTTAACTCTCAACTTATTTCTTCGGTGCAGTGGCCAGAATGACTTTGTGTTTGGTTCCATTGGCGTCGTTGATGGCGTTGACCGCATCGATGACGGTGACAATGTACTGCACCTCCACTGTTTTGTCGGCACGCAACACCACGCAGGCATCGGTGATGCCACTCTCGATACCGGCGGCGATGTCGCCTTGCAGCTGTGACGGGTCGACTGCCGTTTCGCCAACATAGAAGTTGTGGTTTTCGTCGATGTACACCGTCACGTTCTGTTTGGCCATGGTCTTGCTGTTGCTCTCGGGCAACAACAGCTTCACCGCGTTGGGGCTGATGAGCGTGGAGGTGATCATGAAGAAAATCAACAACAAGAACACCAGGTCCGACATGGAGGATGTCGACGACTCGGGACGTATGTGATTGTGTTGCTTGATCATGCGGGTTCGTGTAAGAGATCCATAAACTCAGTGGCACGGGCTTCCAGTGTGAAGACAACCTTGTTGATACGGGTCACCAGCAGGTTGTGAAGGAAGTAGGCGATGATACCGACAATGAGACCGCCAATCGTGGTGACCATAGCCTCATAGATACCGGTAGCCAGAATGGAGATGTCGATATTGTTGCCGGCGTGCGCCATATCCTGGAAAGCGGTGACCATACCGGTGACGGTGCCCAAGAAACCCAGCATGGGTCCCAACGAGGCCACTGTGGCCACCAGCGAGATACCTTTCTCCATACGTGCCACCTCCAGCTGGCCCTCGTTCTCGATGGCTGCCTGGATGTCGGTGAGCGGACGACCGAGACGCGACAGACCTTTGCTGATCATACGACCAATGGGCGTATCGGTCTGCTTGGCCAACGAGCGGGCTTTGTCGATATCGTCGGTATGAATGCAGTTGCGAATGCTATTCATAAAGTTGTTGTCGAGCTCTTCCCGCATGGCGGTACGTAGCGTCAGATAGCGCTCAATGGAGATATACAAAGCAAGGATGAGCATAAGGGCCAGCAAGCCCATAATCCAACCACCTTTCAAGGCCAACGACCAGAAGGTAATTTTCTCAGGAGCAGCAGCGCTCATCATGGTGTCAGCCACCGTTTGCACCGCCGACATGTCAGATTGAATGGCTAAAAGAATGTTGAACATGATATAATAAATGCGTTAATGTGTTAGTGCGTTAATGTTTTAGTTTTTAGCTTTTACCTTTTAGTTTAAAAGGTGAAGGTGCAGGAGAGGGATGTCATCGGGAAGGAAGAGGTGCCCAATGGGAGGGGCTGCACGTTGGGGTGCAGCGACATGGAGATGTCGTCGTTGATTTGAAATTCGTAGAGGTGTCCATAAACGAAAGCATCGACCAGATTGAGGCTGTAGATGATGACAGAGAAAATGATGGCCAACTGAAAGCTTTGGTTATAGGACTGATAGTAGTTGTAGATGCTGTTGTCGGGATAGTTGGTGTAACCTTCCAGCTGCGGTTCGCCACCTTTGATTCGCCACAGGTACTCGTCGCGGAAATCAACCATCTTATTGTAGTTGTAATAGATAAAATAGCCTGCCGCGGCAAATCCGCCATAGATGATAGGCACCTTCCACGCCTGACCGTTGTAGACCTGTCCGGCACCTGGCAGAAATGAGAGGAAGAGCGCTTTGCGGGGGGAGTGCATCTCTTCCGACAGGGTATTGGCGATGGGTTGTGGCTGTACGCTGTCGGGGGTGACAAGGGTGACAACCGTCGGATGCTCTTGGGCAGCGACAACACGACTGCCAACCATTAGCACAACGAAGGCGAGAGTCACTATCCATTGCCGCCGCATACGTTGAGATGTTGATACGTTGAGATATTGATACGACAATACGTCCTTTTCAGGCCAAAATGTTTTTACTTTTTCGCATTCTGGAGCAGCGCGAGGATGCGAGCAAAGTCGGAGTCGGTGTTGAACTGGATGGTGATTGTTCCTTTCCCGCGACGGGAGCGGCGGATTTCCACCTCCGACTGAAGGTATTTGCGAAGGGCGTTGCGACCCTCCTGATGGGTGGATGGCAATGCCTCGGTCTTGTGTGCAACGATGGGCTTCTGCTCGGTACGCAGATTCTGGATGCGCTGCTCGAGCTGATGCACAGAGAGCTGTCGCTCGATAATCTCATGCAACAGCGCGAGGTGCTGGTCCAAATCGTCGACATTGACCAGCGCGCGTGCATGCGCCATGCTGATTCGACCGTCGCTCAGCGCCAGCTGTGTCTCGGCCGGCAGGTTGAGCAGACGCAGGTAGTTGGTGATGGTCGCACGGCTCTTGCCCACCCGCTCGCTGAGTTGCTCGTGGGTCAGCTGGCATTCCTCCAACAAGGCATTATAGGAGAGTGCAATCTCCATGGCGTTCAGGTTTTCACGCTGGATGTTCTCCACCAGCGCCATCTCCATCATCTGACCGTCGGTAGCGATGCGGACATAGCCCGGGATCTCTTTCAAGCCCGCCAGCTGGGCAGCACGGAAACGGCGCTCGCCGGCGATAAGCTGGTAGGTGTTGTCGGGCATCAGACGCACCGTGACCGGTGTGATGATGCCTTGCTGTCGGATAGACTGTGCCAACTCGTCGAGCGCCTCTTGACTAAACTCCTTGCGAGGCTGGAAGGGGTTGACAACAATCTTGTCGATAGGCAGCGAGGTGATGGATGCCGTAACGTCGGCGGCACCTTGTATCGTCTCGATGTCGACGGATGCGCCCAGGATGGCCGACAGGCCACGTCCTTTCAGGGGACTACTCTTCTTCGCGGACATTATTTCTTCAGCTTGTTGCGTTTGACAATTTCGTTGGCCAGGTTCATATAGTTCAACGAACCCAGGCTGGTGGCATCATAAAGGATAATCGGCTTGCCGTAGCTGGGGGCTTCGGCAAGCTTGGTGTTGCGACAAATCAGTGTGTCGAACACCAGATGCTTGAAGTGGGTGCGGACATCCTCCACCACCTGGCGCGCCAACCGCAGACGGGAGTCGTACATGGTGATGAGCAGACCCTCGATGGTGAGTTGCGGGTTGAGACGCGTCTGCACGATGCGGACGGTGTTGAGCAGTTTGCCGAGACCTTCCAGTGCGAAATACTCGCTCTGGATGGGGATGATGACCGTGTTGGCTGCGGTGAGCGCGTTGACGGTAATCAGACCCAGCGAAGGCGAACAGTCGATGATGATGAAATCATACTGGTCTTTCACCGGTTCCAGCGCCCGCTGCATATAGTATTCGCGGTTTTTCTCGCCGACCAGCTCCAGCTCGGCACCGACAAGGTCGATGCGAGTGGGCAGCACCGAGAGATTGGGCAGTGCGGTGTCGACAATACAGTCGGCAGCGGCAGCCTGTCCCAGCAAGCATTCGTAGGCACTCTTCTCCAGCGAGTCGGGGTCGATGCCCATACCCGACGTGGCGTTGGCCTGCGGGTCGGCATCGATGAGCAGCACTTTGTATTCAAGCACTGCCAACGCCGCACTCAGGTTGGTGGCGGTGGTGGTCTTGCCTACCCCACCCTTTTGGTTGGCGATAGCGATAATTTTGGACATTGTCAGATTTTGAAATTGATGTCGTCAAGAGCGGCAGAACCGTCCAGATTAAACTCCTCGGTGCGGGGACGATATTCTTCCTCCACCACTACCGGCGGCGGAACGATACCCGTCTCGATAAACGAAAGCGCATTATCGAGGCCCTGACGGAATTTGTTGAAATCTTCTTTATAGAGGAACATCTTGTTCTTATCGTAATAGAACTCACCCGTGTTGTTGTCGAATATTTTACGGCTCTCGGTAATCACCACAAATTTGTCGCCGCCTTTGGTCTCTTTCACATCGAAGAAATAGCGACGCTTGCCTGCGGGAATAGCCTGTGAGTACAACTCCTCTTTTCTGTTTTCTTTAAAATCCATGATGCACAATTTTGGTTTTTTAGTTGTTGCAAAGTTATATGATTTTCCTTGGTGCGCCATCGAAGCACCCCATTATTTATTAACAGAAAAAATTTAGTAATTAGAAACCATTTCGGGCGGCTTTGTACATTGCTGCACAACGCCGCCCGAAGGTTTTTCCGTTAGAATAATTGCGATATTATTCTTTTACAAGGTATGAGTCACATCAATTCGTACAAGACTTCAACTGCTTGTGCGTCATGATGTCCAGCACCACATCGTCGGTCTCGTTCATGCCGTCGTGGCCCAGTCGACCCAAGTTGCGGATGGAGTTGTCGATGTCGTCCTCGCTGAGGCCGTCGGTCTCCTCGACAACGTGGTTGTGGCAAGCCAACTCGGCCGACACAAAGGCGGAATAGAGACCGGTGGCCATTTTCAGTGCGCAACTGGGCTTGGCGCCGTCGCACACCATGCCGGCGATGGTGTTGATCAGGTTCTTGATGGCGTAGGACATCTGCTTATAGGAGCCTCCCTGCAGATAGACCAGGCCCGCCGTCACACCGATGGAGGCGTTGACGATGCCGCAGAGCGCCGACAGGCGTCCGATGCCGTATTTCACATAGATAGAGGTGAGATGCGACAGGATGAGGGCACGTGTGATTTGCTCGTGCGTGCAGCCTTTCAGCTTACCGTAGTGATAGACTGGCAAGGTGCAGGCAATACCCTGGTTGCCGCTACCGCTGTTGCTGTATACCGGCAGCGTACAGCCATCCATACGGGCGTCGGATGCCGCCACAGTGTTGGCAACAACAGTGTGGACGATATCGCCCGCCGCATTGTCCATCAGGATTCGGCCCGCGTAGAGACCATAGCCTTTGAGACCCTCGACCGATGCCGCCTGATTGTAGTCGACCGCCTCGTTGATGAACTCAAGTCGTTCCAAGTCTGTGTGGAGCGCAAAATCGTAGACCTGCGCAAAGGACTGAATGCAGAAAGACTCAGTGGCGGCGTGGTCCGACTGCGCCATAGACACATTGTCTTTCAGCAACGGCACGCCGTTGTGCTCGATGGCAACAAAATGGGTGTGACGACCGCAGATCACCGCCCGGGCATGGTTGTCGCCAGCCGCGCAACGACATTCAATATAGAGTTTGTCGTCGGTGTCGCTGACCTTGATGTCGATATCGGCAGCATGTTGGGCCAGCCACTGTTTGGCCGTCGCTATCTGTTCCGCACCGATATTGAGAATATCGAGTTGACGCTTGGAGTCGCCCGACGTCACCGCCATAGCCACAGCAATGGGCAGGCCTATCATGCCGGTGCCGGGGATGCCGACACCCATAGCGTTCTTGAAAACATTCTTGCTGAGTGACAGCTGCACGGTCTGCGGCTCCTCACCCAGGGTCTCCGTGGCTTTGGCCACCGCCAAAGCCACAGCGCCGGGTTCGGTGCAACCGGTGGCGAGCACCACCTCACGGTGGATAAGCTCCAGGATGGAGTCGGTCATTGCTTGAAAACCTTAATTACTTCTCGAAAATCTTCTGCCAGTTCTTGTATTCGCGGTCTTTCCAACTGTTGTTGTGATAGACGTAGGAGACGATGGCGGGGATAACGGTGGTACCCTCGGCGTAGACCATCTGCTGCAGCTCTTCGCTCACCTTGCCCCAGCTGCCAGCTTCGAGCAGCGTGGACGACGAGCAGGCGCCGTCGCGGGCGTCGGCCACGGTAATCTGAACGGCATATTTGTGCATCGGCACTTCGTGACCCAGAATCTCGGCACAGACCACGGTGTCCTGTGCAAAGTTCTTGGGGCTGCCACCACCCACCATGAAGAGGCCGGTCTCGGGGGCCGCCATCTTGATCTTGGTCAGCTCAACGAAATCACACACCGAGTCGATGGAGAGGTACTTCTCACCCTTTTGGGCGCGCTCCCACTGGTGCTTGCCGATACCGAAACCGGCGGAGCTGTCGCTGAAAGCAGGCACAAAGATAGGCACGCCGCACTCGTAGCAGGTCTGGATGAGGCTGTCTTTCTTCACGCTGTTGCCCTCATGCAGCCATTTGCCCAGCTCATAGAGGAACTCGCGCGAGCTGTAGGGACGCGCCTCCAGCTGGTTGGCCAGCTTGTAGGTGGTGTTGTCGCACACCTGTAGCTCCTCTTCGTCGATGAAGGTGTCGTAGATGCGGTCGATATAGAGCTCACGCAGCGTGGTGTCGGGGATGACGTTCTCCTTGGTGCCAATATAATGCTTGAAACCGAGGGCCTCGAAGAGATCCATGTCGATGATAGTGGCACCGGTAGCGACCACCACGTCGACCATCTTGCTGCGCACCATGTCGACATACACCTGCATACAGCCAGCCGCCGAGGTGGAACCCGCCACGGTGAGGATGTTGGTGCAGTTGTGCTCACGGCACATCATGGTGAGGATGTCGGCAGCACGGGCAGTGTCGCGCGAGGTGAACGACATCGAACGCATGGCGTCGATAAGCTCGGTCGAGTCGTATTTCTTAATGTCGATGTGTTTGACTGTTTCTTTAAGTAAATCTTTCTTTTCCATAGTATATTGTTTTAATTATTATTCATTAATAACCTGGTTCGTCATCCACCGGGAAATTGTCGTTCTCGTTGATGCGGGAGTCGACGGTGATGGTGGGCGCACCTTGGTCGAATTGCTCGTTGGCGGGGATGCCCATGCCGTATTCGTTGACGGTGACCTGTTCGACATTCTCGAAGCGGGCGAAATTGGGGGTAAACTTCAGTCGTACCGTACCGACAGAGCCACTTCTGTGTTTTGCAATAATCACATCCGCCATGCCTCTGGTGGGTCCCTTTTCGTCGGGTTCGGTAAAGCCGTAGTATTCCGGACGGTAGATGAAGGAGACGATATCAGCATCCTGCTCGATAGCGCCAGATTCACGCAAGTCGCTCAGAATAGGTTTCTTGTCACCGCCACGGGTCTCCACGGCACGACTCAACTGCGCCATGGCGAGGATGGGGATATTCAACTCCTTGGACAATGACTTCAACTGTCGGGAGATGGAACTGATCTCCTGCTCACGGTTGCCGTTGCGCGACGCGTCGCCGCCGCCATTCATCAGCTGCAGATAGTCGATGAAGACCATCTGGATGTCGTACTTCTGTTTGAGTCGACGACATTTGGCACGCAGCTCGAAGATGGACAATCCCGGCGTGTCATCGATATAGATGGGGGCGTCGTTGAGTATCTGCGTACGCGAAGCGAGTATCTCCTGTTCCCAGGCTGCCAAGCCGCCTTTTTTCAGCTTGTCGCCGGAAATCTCCGTCTCGCTGGAAATAAGACGTTTGACCAACTCGATGCCGGTCATCTCAAGGGAGAAGAACGCCACCGGTTTCTGGAAATCCACCGCCATGTTGCGGGCCATGGTCAGTGCGAGGGCCGTCTTACCCATAGCGGGACGGGCAGCCAAGATGATGAGCGTGCCGGGCTGGAAACCGGCCGTGATGCGGTCGAGTTCCTTGAATCCCGTGGGAATACCGACACACTCGCTGTCGCTCTCCTGCACTTTCTTGATTTCCTGCACCGCCTCGTAGACCAGCGAGTCCATGGTGCGGTAGTCGCTGCGGAAATTGCGGTCGTTGATGTCCATCAGCCGCTGCTCGGTACTATCGAGCAACGAGATGATGTCGCTGCTCTCGTCGTAGGCGTCGGTGATGACCTCGGTGCAGATGCGTATCAGCTCACGCTGGAAAAACTTCTCACTCAGCACATGGGCATGGTACTCGATATGGGCGGCACTGACCACATGGTTGGTGAGCTGCGAGACATAATAGGCACCGCCCGCCGCCTCCAGCGTACCGTCGAGACGGAGTCGCTCGATAACGGTGAGCATATCCACCGGCTGCGAAGCCTCAAACAGGTGGAATATGGCGTTGAACACCGCCTGGTGCTCAGGCTTGTAGAAATATTCGGGGTGCAGTATTTCGATTGTGTTGTTCAGTGCGTTCTGATCCAGCATGAGCGCACCCAGCACCGACTCCTCCAGTTCGGTAGCCTGTGGCGGAGTCTTGCCGTTGAGGCTGAAAGCAGCCTCATAGGACATTCGTTCTTTGCGTTTTGAAGATGGGCGCGAAATGACTTCCATAGATGCAAAGGTACACAAAAAACTAAAAACTAAAATCTAAAAACTGAAAACTAAAAACTAAAATCAACCAGCTATTGTTTAACGGCCAACGACTATTGTTTTTTTTGTATATTTGCATAGCGATGAGTACCCGGCAACGACAATATATCGCCATCGACCTGAAGAGTTTCTATGCCTCTGTGGAGTGCGTGGAACGCGGCTTGGACCCGCTGACCACACATCTGGTGGTGGCCGACGCCAGCCGCACCGAGAAAACCATCTGTCTGGCGGTGTCCCCTTCGCTCAAAGCCTACGGCATCGGCGGCCGGGCACGCCTTTTCGAGGTGGTGCAGCAGATCCGCAACGTCAACCGTCGCCGACTGGACCGGCTGCCCGAACAGCGCTTCCTGCGCAAATCCACCTCCGCCACCGAACTGGCGGAGCATCCCGACTGGGAGGTAGATTACCTGGTAGCCACGCCCCGCATGGCCTATTATATGGATTATAGCTGCAAGATTTTCGACATCTACCGCAAGTATGTGTCGGCCGACGACATCCATGTCTACAGCATCGACGAGGTCTTTATGGATGTGACGAACTACCTATCCAGCTATAAGATTACAGCCCACGAGCTGGCCCGCCGCATGGTGTCCGACGTGCTGCAACAGACCGGCATCACCGCCACTGCAGGCATCGGCACCAACCTCTACCTCTGCAAGGTGGCGATGGACATCGTGGCCAAGCACGTACAGCCCGACAAAGACGGTGTGCGTATTGCCGAGCTGGACGAGATGTCGTACCGCCAACAGCTCTGGAGCCACCAGCCACTCAGCGATTTCTGGCGGGTGGGGCACGGCATTGTGCAACGATTGGAGAAGCAGGGCATCCACACGATGGGACAGATTGCCCGCTGCTCGATTCACAACGAGGAGCTGCTATACAAGCTTTTCGGCATCAATGCCGAGCTGCTCATCGACCATGCCTGGGGCTGGGAACCCTGCACCATCGACTGGATCAAGCGTTATGAACCCGAGAACCATTCGTTGAGCACCAGCCAAGTGCTGAGCGAGCCCTACCCTGCCGAGAAAGCCCGCATCGTGCTGCAGGAGATGGGCGACACGGTGGCGCTGAGCCTGGTGGACAAACGGTTGGTGGCCGACCAGTTGGTGCTGACGGTCAACTACGACGCACAAAACCTGAAAGACAACAGCAAACGAAAGAATATAAAAGGGTCTGTCGCACTCGATTATTATGGTCGGGCTGTCCCCAAAGCGGCACACAGCACCGCCAACCTAGGCACCCCCACCTCATCGTCGCGACGCATCGTGGCGGCGCTGACCGACCTGTACGACCGCATCGTCAACCCCAACCTGCTGGTGCGCAGGCTGACCATCGCCACCAACCATGTGGTCGACGAGTCGGAGGCCGAGCGGCAGCCGACAATACAGTTAGACCTGTTTGTCGACAAGGAGCAGCAGCAACAGCAGCGCGAGACAGAACAGCAGGAACGGAAACGCGAGCACGCCATGCAGCAGAGCCTGCTGCACATCAAGAAGAAATTTGGCAAGAACGCCATTCTGAAAGGCGTTAATTTCGAGGAGGGCGCCACCGCGCGCGAACGCAACAAACAGATAGGAGGACACAAAGCATGAACGCCGACAATTACGACGATATTATCCAACTACCCCACCATGTGTCGACACGTCACAAACCTATGTCGATGTGGCAACGCGCAGCACAGTTCGCCCCCTTTGCCGCACTGACCGGCTATGACGACGCCATTGCCGAAGCCACCGAGGTCTCTGTCATCAACTCCTTGGAGTACCTCGACGCACCCGACAACCCCTAAGAAAACTTTTTATTTCTTGCCCCTGACCATTTCCCGCAGGAAGCCCAGTCCGTAGCCGAACTGCTGCGTGAAAGCGGTGACGATGGAGAGGGCTGCCACCTTGAAGCTCTTGTTCAAACGCAACGAGTCAAGGAAAAGAAGCAGAGCCAATAAGACAATCGGAATCAGCGAGAGTGCATAGGTAAACGGAGCCGCCAGCAACAGCAGAACAACGCCCACCACGAAAGCCGACGGGAACAGGTGTACCAACTTCAGCGTGTCGGGATGAAGGCGATAGAGGCAGATACGTGCCTGTCCGAAATGGAACACCTGGTTGAAGAAACTCTTGAGCGTGTTGCGTCGCTTGTGCCACACCCAGGCATCCGGCATCAACACAACCTTATAGCCTGCCTCTTTGAGACGGATACTGAAATCGATGTCTTCGCCATAGCGCATCTGGGAGAAGCCGCCGAGCTTGTTCCACACCTCGGTACGCACACCCATATTGAAACTACGCGGATGGAACTTGTTGACATTCTTCATGCCGCCGCGGATGCCACCCGTGGTGAGAAACGAAGTCATGGAATAGTTGATAGCTTTCTGCAGCGTGGTAAACGAAGCATGCGCCTTGTCGGGGCCACCGAAAGCATCGATCTGTTCGTTATCCAAATGCTGTCGAACGACACGCATGTAATCGGCCGGCAAGATGCAGTCGGAATCGAGCACAATGACATAGTCGCCCGACGCATGTTGCACGCCGTAGTTGCGACTGGGACCCGGACCTGAATTCTCCTTGAAGAAATACTGCAACTTGAACTTGTCGGCAAACGGTGCAATCTCCTCCTTGCAGGTGCGTGTCGAGCCATCCTCCACCACTATCACTTCAAAATCGGTGTCGCCCTGCTGGGAAATGCTTTCCAACAGCTCAACAATTTCATCGGGACGGTTGTAGACAGGGATAACGAGTGAGATCATAGGGGAATGCGTTAGTGCGTTAATGTGTTATTGTGGGAATGCGTAAATGCGTTAGTGCGGGATTGCCGATTTATTGAGAATAGAACCTGTCGGAAGGTCTCCCCTCCGACAGGTTGTTGGTATTGGGTACGACATGTCGGACATGTCAGACCCTTCTGACCTTAAGCATAGAGTTCTTCGAAGATCTTGCGCAGCTTCGGGCTCTCGCGGAGCTCCTGCAGCGTGAACTCGGCGTGACCCTTGGTGTAGCCGTTGCCCATGATCATGTTCACGTCGCTGCCGATACCCTCGGCACCGAGGCTGGCCTTGGTGAAGCTGGTAGCCATGCTGAAGAAATAGACAATACCGTCGTCCTTGGTGATCAACACAGCGGTCATCTCCTGGTCGGGCACATTGACGCAATTGATGGTCACATCAGCCATCTTACCGTTGGTGAGACGCTCGACGAGTTCATAAACCTGGACAGGGGTCATGCCGGCGGCACTCTCCACGATGTCGCAGAAACCGAGATCCTTGATACGCTGGGTGCTCTTGGGGCTGTTGGCGATACCGATCACCGTACCCGTCACACCGACGCGCTTCTTGGCCTCGTAGCAGCAGAGCATACCGCTCTTGCCGCCGGCACCGAGGATGACGACCGTCTGGCCATACTGGCACAGCTTGGCAGTCTGGGCGGGAGCACCAGCCACGTCGAGGGCACTCAGGGCGAGCTTCTCGGGCATGTCAGTAGGAATCTTGGCATAGATACCGCTCTCGAAGAGGATAGCCTTACCCTTGATGTCGACCTGGTCGACATCAGGACGGATGGCGATAATCTCATCGATACGCAGCGGGGTCAGCGAAAGGCTGACGAGGGTAGCGATACGGTCGCCCTCTTTCAGGTCGATCTTGCCCTTCAGGGCGTCACCGATCTTCTCCACCTTGCCGAGCAGCATACCACCCGAACCGGTACGACGGTTGCGGTGCTTGCCCTGGAGTTCCACATTGAGGAACATCTCTTTCTTCACCTCTTCCATCACCTTCTCCTCCGAGGCGCCGGCACCGGCCTGCTCCTTGGCGTAGTTGTGGATATCGGTGAAACTGGCGGAGTCGATGTTTAGGGTCTGCACGTCGATGAGAATCTCATTGTCGTAGAGAACATCCATGTTGTTGTCCAACTTGTTAGCGGGCTGGGGCAGCACGCCTTTGGGTTCGATGACACGGTGGGTACCGTACTTATTACCTTTGGGTTGCATAATAATAATTGATTTAAATTAAACAAATATTGAGTTCAGTTTTGAAAAGGCAAAGATACAATTTTTTTTCGAATTTGGCAACCTTAATAAATAGCCACATCCGAAACAGCCATTTCGGGAATGGTCGTTTCGGATGTACAGGTAAATCTTTTGCCTGTCGCTCTTGAAAACGTAATTATGGGTTTTGGACCAGTCGGACGGAACCGTAGCAAATATAATAATACCATGCCACATGATGAAAGGTTCGACCGAAGCGAAGGGCCCACGAAAACTCATCACCTTCAGGTGTAGACGACCAGTAAAAGCCCTCGCCAGTATAATGACCTCCATGGACATCGTACCAGCCCGCAGCGGGAAAATAGATGGAGTCTCCATTCGGGCCAACCACACTATACCCCTCTCCAGTCCACGACCAATCACACTCGTTGACAAGTTCCTCATACTGCTCCCTGCTTGGAAGGCTGTCTCCAAACTCGGTTGTAGCCCGATAGTAGGAATAAAAATCAGAAGAATGAGAAGGATTTTCAGGACCTTCATTTGTGGTTTTCCAGATAGTGCCACTGGACAGTCCCAAATCGACCCATTCGACTGTGGACGTTCCGGGATTGTCACCGCCACTGTTGCCTCCAGTGGAGGAAGATCTGTTGTCACTATCTTTACCACAGGACCATAATCCCATACTCAGCAGCATCGCTGTCGTAAAAAACAAAACAGTCTTTTTCATAAGTATTATGTTTTTTTAGATTGTTATCAATAACTCGACTATAGCGCCAGACATATTACATATCAACGTACAAAAGTACAATTATTCAGTGAAATAAAAAAAGGAGAACAATTTTCATTGTTCCCCTTTTAGTGACTCCTGCAGGATTCAAACCTGCAACCTTCTGATCCGTAGTCAGATGCTCTATTCAGTTGAGCTAAGGAGCCATGATTTCTTCTCTTGAAATCGGATGCAAAGATACAAACTTTTTCAATACCCTCCAAATTTTTTTGGCTCTTATACCACAAAAGACTAATTATTTTGAGAGTGCATCTCTCCGAGACGCTGATACTGAGTTCTTTTTTTACCCCAGACTGCACTTAGTTTTTCTGGGGTTATTGAGAGTCAGCATCTTTGATGCTGTGGAAAAATCAGTCATTTGTTGAACAAGAGCGATTTTTTTTAGGCAGGGTATGTTATCTACCACACACGGTGTTTATTATCAAGACGCAGTGCGATGATAGACCTCGCGATAGAGGGTGTCGCGCATCTCGTCGAAGGCGTCGTCGTCGAGTTCGTATTTCGACATAATGAGCATCGGAATGGCCAGATGTTGCGGGTCGCGATAGGACGGCTGAATATAATCCTGCGGATTTTGACAGAGACCCATGCTGCTGTAGAACTCGATGCGGTGTTCCGACTCCTCGTCGTGGGGCAGCTCCACCTCGAAGAGCACCTGCTTGTGCTGCTGCGACAAGAAATTGAGGAAGGCGGCTTTGCCAAAGCCCTGGTCACGCATCTCCTCGTCGATGGCAAAATGTTCCACATAAACGAAGTCGTCGAAATCCCAATAGGTCAGCAATCCTATCGGTTCATCTTCGTTGTGGACCAAGAGAAAATGGAAGAGCGGATTGTCGCGACGCACCATTTCGTCAAACGGTGGTCGCTCTTCTTCAGGGAATGCGGACTCAAACAGGTCGCGCGCATAATGTGTATGGCCCGAATCGGCCAGGGAAATCAAGGTTATCAAGGGGATGTAAGGTTTAAGGGTTATTGGTTATGGGTTATTGAGGGTTTAAGAGTTTAAGGGTTGGAGGGTTGATAGTTATTGGTCTAATTGGTCTAATTGGTCTTATTGGGCTAATTGGGCTAATTGGTCTAATTGGGCTAATTGGACCAATTAGTCTTATTGGGCTAATTGGACCAAATTGCGGTTTAATCAGAACAAGAAATTATACATTACGGCGCGGACGAAGATGAAGTGCTGCGGCGCAAAGGCGTCGTCGTCGTTGAAGCCGGGGAAATGGGTCTGCGTGTAGTAGCACGAATAACCCACGTCGAGCGAGCCATAGCCCGGAATAACATAGCTGACAGCCAGTGTGCCGAAGCCACCATAGCCGAGACCACCCTGGTTGACATACTCGTAGGTGCCGATGCCACTGTAGGGCGAAGCGCCGTCCCAGATGTCGAGTATACTATAATAGGTGCCGGCAATCTCCATCTTGTGTTCCTTCACCTTGGTGTTGTTGAAGTTGACACCTGCCTCGACACCCAACGCCCAGTTTTCGTCGAAGAAAAACTGCTTGGTCACGCCCAAATCAATCATGATGCGGTTCTCAACGCCCACCATACCGCAACGGACATAGCGTCCTTGGTTGCTGATGATGCCGGTGCCGTTAGTGCTGCTCAGCAGCCATTCGCCTGCCGCCGTAAGACGGGAGTAGTCGAGCCGTGCCAACCAGCCCCAACCGCCGCCAAGGCCGTAGCGCAGGCCGATACCCAGCTGGAAAGCATTTTTATAATACATGGTGGGCCACTCGTCCACCTGCAGGTTGTTGTAATTGCCCACAGCGTCAGTGATGTAGCCGCCGTTTTTCAGGTTCTGCCAGATATCGGTGCCATAGGCCTGGCTATACAGCACCCGACCGATGGTGTTGGGACGACCGGGGCGACCGTCGTAGAAACAGGACTGCTTGGCGTTGGGCATCAGCATACCGGCGTCGATAGACAACGCCAGACCCAACGATTCATTTTGCGAACGCGCGGCGATAGGAAAGAAAAAAGAGGACAAGATAAACACGGCAACCGAAAGGGTTGCAAAGGAAAACATGGATTGGGACGGGGGAGGCTCTTTCACTATTGGAAAAGGTTATGGGTTACTAATCAAAACATGTTCTTTTTTTCTCGCAGGGTGGCAGCTAACAGGTTGCGGGCACGAAGCAGCTGCACCTTGACCGTGCCCATAGGCAGGGAGAGCTTCTCGGCTATTTCCTCATAGGAGAGTTCGTCGAAATAGCGCATCTCCACAATCTTGCGATAATGGGGCTTGAGTTGCGCCACCAACTCACGCAGCATCCGCGCGCGCTGCGCCGTCATCAACTCCTCTTCCGGCGTAGGTGCGTCGGCCGGCATCGGGTACTCGTAGTTCTCGTCCTCACCCCGCGTGGTGATGTCCGACAGCGGCACCGTCTGCATGCGGTGACGACGGATGTGGTCGATACAGTTGTTGGAGGCGATGGAGAAGAGCCATGTGCTGAACGCATGGGTGGGAGAATAGAGGTGCAGCGAGCAGAAAGCCTTGCCAAAAGTCTCGATGGTCAGATCGTCAGCCTCGGTGGGACTGTTCGTCATCTTCAGCAACATCATATACAACGGTGTGCGATACAGCTGCATCAAATTGGCATAGGCACGCTGGTCACCTTGATCGCGTGCCGCACATACAAGTTGATAGTCGCGCCGTGCTTTTTCTGATGTCAGTTGTTCCATCGACATTATGCCCCTTTTGAACGTTTACTCTTTAAGGATAACGGCGTAAGTGTGGAAAAAGTATTTGCAATTAAAAAATAAATTTCAAAAATGGGCGAGAACCAATGCAGTATCCTCACATCGAAACGCTTGGTGGCAAAACTCATGGTCAGGATCTGCCATGCCCATTTCAGCACCAGCACCGCCAACAAAATCTGCCAGGGGAAAAGTTGCAGCACCGCCAAGGTGACACCCGCCGCATAGAAGAGGGCGACCATCAACGGATAGCACAGCAGTTGCATCTTTTGCAGGAAAGAATAGAAGCGACGCGTAGCCGTGCGCTCGCGACGGATACGGTACCAATCCTTAAAGGTGCGCTTCGCATCAGTCAGCGTATACGACTCGGGATCGAAGATCACCTGCGTGTTGCGACGCGTGGCATGCTGGTTGACAAAGATATCGTCGGCACCCTCGGCAAAAGAGAGGTGGCTGTAGAAAGCGCCGTTGGCGAAAAAAAACGAACGGCGATACGAGAGGTTGCGCGAACAACCCGTATAAGGGCGACCCATCAATCCCGCCGACAGGTAGCGGAGCGAATAGATCAAGTTGTCGTAGACCTGCAGCCAGTTGAACAACGATTTTTTCTGACGGATGCCACAGAAACCCAACACAATCTGCGTATTGTCGTTGTTATAGCCACGCATCATGCAGCGAATCCAGTTGAAATCCTTCGGCACACAATCGGGTTCACAGAAGAGTATGTGGTCGTTTTTGGCCGACTGGATGCCGATGGAGAGCGGGTATTTCTTGCCGCTGTAAAGGTTGACATCCTGACGGAAACGCACGATTTTGAGTCGGTCGTAATGCTCCGCGCAGAGTTGCAAGATGAACTGCGTCTCGTCTGTTGAGACAAAGTCCACCACCACCACCTCGTAGCGCGGGTAGTCCTGTTCGAGCAGATAGGGTAGATTCTCCTTCAGCCATTCGGCATCATTGTGCACCGTCAGAATAACCGACACCGGCGGCAACGACGACTGGCCGTCGTCCTCCTTCCGGCGGTAACGGCCCATACGCATGAACACCACGCCATAGTAGATGCACAAGACAATAAACGAGACAGCCAACGCTGCCAACAAAGCTATCGTCAGAGGATCAGTGTGTATTTCAAAAGACATATCGCCTTTAAAATTATTAGTTCCTAATATATAATTAACCAAGATGCAAAGTTAGACCTCATTTTGTAGAAAAGTCGTAATTTTGCGTTGAAATTATCAACGTGTTTTGCACATGTCGTTTGAACTACAAGCCACTGACCGTGGCAGTCGCGCACGCGCCGGAGTGCTCCACACCGACCACGGCGACATACCGACTCCTATCTTCATGCCCGTGGGTACCGTGGGCAGCGTGAAGGCCGTCCACCAACATGAGCTGCGCAATGACATTGACGCGCGCATCATCCTCGGCAACACCTACCACCTCTATCTGCGTCCGGGCCTCGACATCCTGCGCACCGCCGGCGGACTGCACCGCTTCATCGGATGGGAGCGTCCCATCCTCACCGACAGCGGTGGATTTCAGGTCTTCTCGCTGGCCGACAACCGAAAAATCAAGGAGGAAGGCTGCACTTTCCGCAGTCATATCGACGGATCCAAGCACCTCTTCACACCCGAAAGGGTGATGGACATCCAACGCGTCATCGGCGCCGACATCATGATGGCTTTCGACGAATGCTGTCCCGGCGATGCCGACCGACGCTACGCACAGAAATCCATGGAGTTGACACACCGCTGGCTGGATCGCTGCATCACCCAGTTCAACAACACCGAACCGCTCTACGGACACCACCAGGCCCTCTTCCCTATCGTCCAGGGCTGCCAGTATGCCGACCTGCGGCGTCGCAGCGCCGAATACATTGCCGAGCGCGCCACCGAGGGCTGTGCCATCGGCGGACTGGCGGTGGGCGAACCCACTGAGGTGATGTACGAGATGGTGTCGCTCTGCTGCGATATCCTGCCCAAGGACCAGCCACGCTACCTGATGGGCGTGGGCACCCCCGCCAACCTGTTGGAATCCATCGAGCGCGGCGTGGACATGTTCGACTGTGTGATGCCCACCCGCAACGGACGCAACGGCATGATCTTTACCCCGCACGGCACCATCAACATCAAAAACAAGAAATGGGAGACCTGTTTCGACTGTGTAGACACGCTAAATGGCGAATGCGACAATGAGGAGGACGCCACCAGCACATTCCCGACACCTTACACCCTCGCCTATCTGCACCATCTGATGCGCGCCGAAGAGATTCTCGCACTGCAGATTTGTTCCATCCTCAACCTCAGGTTCTACCTGTGGCTGGTGCGCACCGCCCGCAAACAAATCCTCGCCGGCACCTACGCCAACTGGAAACAGCGGATGCTGCCGAACCTGATGAGAAGAATTTAGAAAATCTAGATACCCTAGAAAAACTAGAAGTTCTAGAAAATCTAGAAAATCTAGACAATCTAGAACTTCTAGAGGATCTAGACAATCTAGAACTTCTACTATTTTTTATCCCAGCATTTCTTTGGCTGCTTGCAGGGCGTTGTCCAGGCCGGCTGCATTCTTGCCGCCCGCCGTGGCGAAGCCCGGCTGTCCGCCGCCACCACCCTGAATCTCTTTGCCGAGGGTGCGCACCATCTGACCGGCGTTCAGACCCGCCGCCACACGGTTCTCACCCAGCACAACGAGCAATGCGGGCTTGTCGTCCTTGACACTGCCCAGCACCATCGCCATATCGGGACACTCGGCGCGCAGCGCCATGAGGGCATCCTTGAGGGTATTGACATCGTCGGCGATACGCTCCACGATGGTAGCATTCTCGGCTAGACGAGCGGCATAGCCGCGCGCCACCTCCATTGCTTTCATCTTCTGCATCTGCTCGATGGCAGCCTTCATCTGGTTGTTTTCTTCCTGCAGTTTGGCGATAGCGACACCGAGGTCTTTGGCACCTTTGAACAGGTCGGTCAAAGCGGCAAGCTGGTCCTGCTGCCGATCGGTAAAGTCGGTGGCCGCCTGGGCCGTGATGGCCTCGATGCGGCGCATACCGGCGGCTACGGCACCCTCGCCAATGATGCGGAAGGAGCCAATCATACCGGTGTTCTGCACATGCGTACCACCACAGAACTCAACACTGGAACCATATTTCACCACACGCACACGGTCGCCGTATTTCTCTCCGAAGAGGGCCATTGCGCCCAGTTTCTGGGCTTCGGCAATGGGCATCTCGCGGTGTTCCTCCAACGGCAGGCACTGCCGTATCATGCGGTTCACCCGACGCT
Source organism: Bacteroidales bacterium (assembly GCA_017449975.1). GTDB lineage: Bacteria > Bacteroidota > Bacteroidia > Bacteroidales > P3 > Colimorpha. The sequence goes on along the minus strand of JAFSYK010000064.1, from coordinate 27,681 downwards.
CCACCTCACGAATTTCCTCGTGGCTGAGTTTGGCGAAATGGCTGAAGTCAAAACGCAGACGCTCGGCGTCGACGCTGGAACCTTTCTGTTCCACGTGCTCACCCAGCACCTGACGCAGAGCGTAGTGCATCAGATGGGTAGCCGAGTGGTTGCAGGCGATAGCCTGACGACGGTCGGCATCCACAGAAATTGAGAGTTGAGCGTTGAGAGTTGAGAGTCGAGAGGTAAACTGCTCAAAATCATTTGCGTCAACAATATGGACAATCAAACCATTTTCTTTTTTGGTATTGATAATTCTCAATTCTAAATTCTCAACTCTCAATTTTCCGGTGTCACCCACCTGTCCACCGCTCTCGCCGTAGAACGGTGTGCGGTCGAAAACCAGCTGGTAGAATTCTTTGTCTTTGGCTTTCACATGACGGTAGCGGGCAATCTTCACCTCGGCCTCGAGGGCGTCGTAACCGATGAACTCCTGTTCGACACCGGGCATCAGCTCCTGCCAGTCGTCGTTCTCCACCTTGGCGGCACCGCGGCTGCGCTCCTTCTGCTCCTGCAGACCTTTCTCAAAACCTTTCATGTCGACGGTCCACCCCTTCTCCCCTGCCATCAGCTGGGTGAGGTCGATGGGAAAACCGTAGGTGTCGAACAGCTCGAAGGCGAAAGCACCGTCGACGACCTTTTCGTTGGCGTTTTTCGCCACATAATCCTCAAAGCGCTTGATGCCGCCGGCGAGGGTACGCAGGAAAGCCTGCTCCTCTTCGAGGATGATGCGCTGAATCAGCTCCTGCTGCTTCTGCAGCTCGGGGAACTGGTGACCCATCTGTCCCACCAGCGTGGGAACGAGGGTGTTGAGGAACGGCTCGTTGAAACCGAGGAAGGTGTAGCCGTAGCGGACGGCGCGACGCAGGATGCGGCGGATCACATAGCCGGCCTTCACATTGCTGGGCAGCTGTCCGTCGGCAATGGAGAAGCTGACAGCCCGCAGGTGGTCGGCACAGACACGCATGGCGATGTCGGCCTCGTTGTTGTCGCCGTAGCGTTTACCGCTGCGGCTGGCCAGTTCCTGAATCAGCGGCTGGAAGACGTCGGTGTCGTAGTTGGAGCGTTTGCCCTGCATCACCATGCAAAGGCGCTCAAAACCCATACCCGTGTCGATATGTTTCTCCTTCAGCGGTTCAAGGCTGCCGTCGGCCTTGCGGTTATATTGCATAAAGACGAGGTTCCATATCTCGATAACCTGCGGGTTGTCCTTGTTCACAAGCTCGCGACCGGGCACCTTGGCCTTCTCCTCGTCGGGACGGATGTCGACGTGTATCTCCGAGCAGGGACCACAGGGACCCTGGTCGCCCATCTCCCAGAAATTGTCCTTCTTCGAACCGCGCAGGATGCGGTCTTCGCTGATATGCTCTTTCCAGAAATCGTAGGCCTCGGTGTCCATGGCGAGACCCTCCTTCTCGTCGCCACCGAAGACGGTGACGTACAGCCAATCCTTGTTGATTTTCATCACCTCGGTCAGGAACTCCCAGCCGTAGGCAATGGCCTCTTTCTTGAAGTAGTCGCCAAACGACCAGTTGCCCAGCATCTCGAACATCGTGTGGTGGTAGGTGTCGCGACCCACCTCTTCCAGGTCGTTGTGCTTTCCGCTGACACGCAGACATTTCTGCGAGTCACAGGCCCGACGATAAGGGGCTGCGGCGTTGCCGAGGAAGATATCCTTAAACTGGTTCATGCCCGCATTGGTGAACATGAGCGTGGGGTCGTTCTTGATTACCATCGGCGCCGACGGCACCACCTGGTGTTGCTTGCTCTCGAAAAAAGAAAGGAACTGTTTGCGTATCTCGTTGCTGGTCATTGGGGGAAGGGTTATTGGTTATAGGTTATTGTTTGATTGCTTGATTGTTTGATTGTTTGAATAATTTGACTGCGTAGCACTCACTCAAGCATTAACGCATTCAAACATTCAAGCAATCAGAATTCGTCCCGTTCGACGAGGAGGATGGCGCTTTGGGGGACAATGTAGTATTTCTCGCCGTCGTATTTGATTTCGACGGCGTGCTTCTGCATGTAGAGTGCCAGGTCGCCGGGTTTGACCTGCAGGGGAAGGTAGCGCACCTCGCCCTGTTTCGGGTTCCACGCCTCGCCTTCGTCGGCGGTGGGCAGCGCGTAGCCAGGACCGCATTTCAGGATATAGCCCGAGCGTATCTCCTCCTTCTCCTGATAGCCGGCGGGGAGATAGAGTCCGCTCTGCGTGCGTTTGGCGGCCGTATCGGGCTGAATCAAAACACGGTCGCCCACCACGATAAGTCTGTCCAAATTCGTTTTCACGTCATCAAAATTAAACTGCAAATATACGAAATCCTACGGATTCGCCCCCTCATCCATTTTTTTTGTTACCTTTGCACACACAATCCCGGCGCGACGTGGTTGTACTATCACACCTATTATATAATACTGCAATGAGAAAACGAATGCAATGGGTGCCGGCCGCCATCCTTCTTTCCTGCGGCTGTGTGGCGCTGAGCGGCTGCTCGGGGCTGACGGAGAGCGTAGCCGAAAGTTTCAACAACAACCTTATCGCCGAGAACCGCTACCGCATGATCCTCGACGGTCTGCAGGTCACGCTGCTCATCACCTTCTGCGCCACCCTGCTGGGCACCCTGCTGGGAGGCTTGGTCTGCTGGATGCGCATGAGTCGCCACAGCTGGCTGCAGCGCACTGCCAAACTCTATATCGACATCATGCGCGGCACCCCCGTGCTGGTGTTGCTCATGCTGATGTACTATGTGGTGATGGCGCCCATCGACGCCACGGGCATCGTTGTGGCCATCGTCACCTTTGCCATGAACACGGCCGCCTACATCAGCGAGATGCTGCGCACCGCCATCCAGGGCATCGACCGGGGCCAGACCGAGGCGGGACTGGCATTGGGCTACACCCAGCGGCAGACCTTCCTCCGCATCATCCTGCCCCAGGTGGTCAAATCGGTGATGCCGGTCTATCAGGGCGAGGTCGTCAGCCTGCTGAAAGGCACCAGCATTGTGGGCTACATCGCCGTGGCCGACATGACCCGCGCCTCCGACCTCATCCGTTCGCGCACCTTCGACGCCTTCTTCCCACTCATCGTCACCGCCATCATCTACTTCCTCATGGCGTGGCTCATCGGCCTGCTGCTGCGCGCGCTGGTCGAACGCAAACACACCAAAGCCATCGTGGCGGCTCTGGCGCTGGCGGTCGGCGGCACCATCTGCTACCTCCCCACTCTCACCAGTCCGACCAACCAATCCAGTTCCACCAACCAATCCAGTCCCGACGTCTTCAAAGCCCTGCGCGGCAAGCGGGTGGCGGTGGTCATCGGCAGCGTGCAGGACATGGCCGTCACGCAGCATGCCCTCGACGCCCACATCATGCGGGTGGCCAACAACACCGACCTGCTGGCCACGCTGACCAGCGGCAAGGTCGACGTCATCGGCGAAGAGAACCTTTCCGTCATCTTCAACAAAGAGGTCTCCTCACGGGTCGACACCGTCAGCGCCGACCTGCCCTCGATGCCCATCGGTGCCTGCTTCAAGTTGGACAACACGCAACTCAAGCAGGACTTTGACAGCTTCCTCGCCGAGATCCGCGCCGACGGCACCTACCAGCAAATCCTCGACCGCTGGCACAACGCCGACGACATCGCAGCCATACCCCACCCCCAACAGCTCGGCACCGGATCGACGCTGCGCGTGGCCATCGACCCCACACTGCCGCCCTTCAGCTTCATCGCTTCGGGCCAGCCGTCGGGTCTCGAAATCGACATGATTACCGAGTGGGCCAACCGGCGCAACCACCGGCTGGAATTCCTCATCATGGACTTTGCCTCCATCATCCCCGCCGTGCAAACCGGCAAAGCCGACCTCTCCATGAGCACCATCAGCATCACCGACGAGCGGCGCAAACAGGTGCTCTTCTCCGACGGCTACCTCGAGGCCCACATCCTGCTCGCCACCCGCAAGGGTGAAATAGCCCTGCTCACCGACCCCGACCTTTCGGACAACGACACCGCCGCCAGCCGCTGGCCGTGGGTGGTGGCCATCCTCCTTGTGGTCGGCGGTGGAGTCTGGATTGTCGTCCGTCGACGCCACAGCGCGCCGCAGGCCGACAGCAGTGCGACGCAACCCAAGCGGCCCGATAGCGAGCCCATCATCCGCATCGCCCACCTGAACAAGCGGTATGGCGACCTGGCGGTGCTGCGCGACATCAACGCCGACATCCACCGCGGCGAGGTCATCTCTATCATCGGACCTTCGGGCACGGGCAAAAGCACCCTGCTGCGTTGCCTCAACCTGCTGGAGCAGCCCTCGGGCGGCAGCGTCATCGTCGACGGCGAGGACATCCTCACCAAAGGCTACCCCGTCCACACCATGCGCCAGAAGATGGGCATGGTGTTCCAGAGCTTCAACCTCTTCAACCACAAGACGGTGCTCGAAAACGTCATGCTGGCCCCCTGCCAGCTGCGCCACGCCGACCCGCAGCAGATGCGGCAAGAGGGGTTGGCGCTGCTGCGCAAGGTGGGGTTGGCCGAAAAAGCCGACGTCTACCCCTCGAGTCTCTCGGGCGGACAGAAACAGCGTGTGGCCATTGCCCGCGCACTAGCCATGAAGCCCGACATCCTGCTCTTTGACGAGCCCACCTCCGCCCTCGACCCCACGATGGTGGGCGAGGTGCTCAGCGTCATCCGCCAGCTGGCCGACGAGGGGCTGACCATGCTCATCGTCACCCACGAGATGAAATTCGCCCACGACGTCAGCACGCGCCTCTTCTTCATGTACGACGGCTACATCCACGAGGACGGCACGCCCGAACAGATCTTCGAGCACCCCGTCCACAGCGCCACCAAGGCCTTCATCCAGCGCATCCGCAAAGAGGTCTTCGAAATCAACGGCCCCGACTTCGACGTCCTCGGCATGCAGTCCGCCATCAACGCCTTCTGCTACAAATACGGAATCACGGAGAAGCAGGCTGCGGCGCAAAAATGCGTGAAAGTGTTAATGCGTGAGTGCGTGAGTGCATTATTGCGTGAGGGTGTCAGAGGAATCACCATTCGCATCACGCATAGTGAGCAGAGTGGGACCACGGCGCTGGACTTCATGGTTGAGAAGTTGGCGGCGTCGCCGCTCAGCGAGGCGCAGCGCAGCGCGCTGGCGGCGATGTGTCAGGAGCTGGTGGAAGAGCCCACCACGCGGGGCTTCCGCATCAAGCTGATACTCTAATCCCTAGTACGCCGAAGCGCACCATGAAAAACGTTACGACAGCAACACCGGTAAAGACCACCGAGCTGATACGCACCAGCCGGAGCTGGGACGGCGCGGCGCTGCCGGACTACCCGCAGGGGCGTCCCGAGCTGGTGGCCGTGAAATACGAGATTGGCGTCGGGCAGCGGTTGGGCTGGCACCACCACCCCGTGATGAACCACGGCGTAGTGGTGCAGGGGGAGCTGACCATCGTCAGCCTGGACGGGACGGAGAAAGTGGTGCACGAGGGAGAAATCGTCGTCGAAATGGTGGGCACCATCCACCACGGCGAGAACAGAGGCGAAAAGCCCGTAGTCCTGTATATGTTCTACCTCTCGGGGAAAGACATGCCGCTGTCCGTACAGCATCCCGAGATAGCGCTGTAATAGGTGCTTTCCGAAATCCACTCCATCACTGCTCGACAACTTTTTTCCCTGCTTCTCCAAAAAGTATCGCATACGATATAAAAATAAAGTTGTATATTTGCATCGTGAACGACATAACAACGATAACAAAATAAAACCAAACGCAAACGATACAAGCCATGAAAACTGCCATTCGTTATCATAGCAAATTTGGCCACACCCGTCAGATGGTGGAGGCCGTGAAGGATATTATGGACTGTGAGCCACAGACCGTAGAGGCTCCCATAGAAGAACCCGTAGACCTGTTACTGATGGGTGCCGGTGTGTTTCTCGGCAAAGTCGATGGCAGCGTGATGCGCTTTATCGAAAGCCTGACACCCGACAAGGTGAAGCGTGTCGTATGTTTCGGCTCGTGCGCCATCATCAAGTCGCCTGTTCCGCAGATGCGCAAGGCGCTCGAAGCACGTGGCATCGCCGTCGACCAACGCGAGTTCACTTGTCCTGGAGCCATGGGACCTATCAAAGCCGGTCACCCCGACCAAAAGGACATCGAAAATTTCCGTCAGTTCGTTAAAAAAATACTCTAAATCATATGGACCTCGGAGCCTATATGGCGGAGAGCATCCGCAACATCATGGCCAAAGCCTACCTCAATGTGCTGGGCAACCCGCGCGAAGCACGCTTTGTGGCACGAATGCAACGCACCATGGGCAAGGCTGAACGGCGGCGAAAGGCGCACCTCGAAAAAGAGGGTGTCACCGTGCCTCCATTCCTCATCGCCAGCATCGCCACCACCTGCAACCTGCAGTGCAAAGGCTGCTACGCCCGTAAAAACGGCATCGCCGGCAACCCGGGCCAAAGTGAGAAAGCCTCTCTCACTCCCGAACAGTGGGGCAATATCTTCAACGAAGCCGCCGAACTGGGTGTCAGCTTCTGTCTGCTGGCCGGAGGCGAACCCCTCACACGACGCGACCTGCTGGAACGTGCTGCCCAGGTGGACGACATCATCTTCCCTGTCTTCACCAACGGCACACTCATCGGAGCCACCTATACCGAGTTCTTCAAAAACAACCTCAACATGGTGCCCGTCATCAGTCTGGAAGGGGAACTGGCGGCCACCGACAACCGACGCGGCAACGGCGTTTTCCAGCGCGCATTGCTCTCCATGGAGATGCTCCACGCGGAGAAGCTTTTCTTTGGCACCAGCATCACCGTCACCACCGAGAACTACCACGACGTCACATCCGAAGCCTTCCTCAACCACCTTGTCTCGCTAGGCTGTCGACTGGTGTTCTATGTGGAGTATGTCCCCTTCGACGAAAGCACCTCGCACCTGGCCTTCGGCGACGAGCATGTGGCCGAGATGGAACAGATTGTAGAACAGCGACGCCAACAATTCAAAGAGATGATCTTCCTCAGCTTCCCCGGCGACGAAAAAGCCCTCGACGGCTGCATGGCCGCCGGACGGGGATTCTTCCATATCGGACCCGACGGTGCCGCCGAACCCTGTCCCTTCTCCCCTTTCAGCGACAGCAATGTGGCACAGACAGGGCTACGTCAGGCACTGCAGTCGCCCCTCTTCCGCAAGATTCGCGACGCACGCGCCCTCGGCTGGGAGCACACCGGCGGCTGCACCCTCTACGAACACCGCGACGAAATCAGCAATATGCTGTAATCGCCACACTACCTGTGCGTTCTTGCAGATAGCGGCTCACGGAATGACAATCGGACAGAAAACATTTCGGGGTTTTCTGTATTTTTGCGTTTTGATGCAATAAAACAGAGCATAACGCCAACCCTACGAACCGTAATCCCTTCATGTCCGAGCATTGGGAAATATATGCCGACTGGAATCCATGGCATGGGTGCACCAAGATCAGTCCCGGGTGCAAGTACTGCTATGTCTACCGGCAGGATACCATGTATAGCAACGAGCGGTCCAGCAGCGAGTGCCGCAAGACGGCCAATTTCAACCTGCCTGTCAAACGTAAGCGCGACAAGTCGTGGAAGTTAGCGGGCGGGAAGCTGGTCTTCACCTGCTTCACCTCCGACTTCCTGCTGCGCGACGCCGACCCGTGGCGACCGGAATGCTGGCAGATGATGAAGCAGCGCAGCGACCTCTGGTTTTACTTCTTCACCAAGCGCATCGACCGTTTCATGGAGTGTGTGCCCGCCGACTGGGGCGACGGCTACCCCAACGTCATCGTGGGCTGCACCGTGGAGAACCAGGAGATGGCCGACTATCGCCTGCCCATCTTTCTCTCGCTCCCCATCCAACACAAGAGCATCATCGCATCGCCCCTGATTAGCGCCATCAACCTCACGCAATACCTTGACGAAACGATAGAAGAGGTGTCGGTGGGCGGCGAGTCGGGTGTGGAGGCGCGCCCCTGCAACTACGACTGGGTGCTCTCCCTCCGCGAGCAATGTGTCGCCCGCGGCATCCCGTTCCGCTTCCACCAGACAGGCGCCCATTTCATCAAATACGGCAAGATGTACCGTGTGAAACGGTGCCACCAACTCAGCCAGGCCCATAAGGCCAATATCGACTACAAGATTGGCAAGTACCTGGTACCCGAGACCGTGAAATTCGAATGGAAAGAGAGCGACTACCACGATTGACCAGATGTTTTTTCGGTGTATATATAATATTATTATGAGGGGTGCGTTATAATTAGATTAAACCACTATCGAACGCAGAGAACATGAAACGATTAGTATTAGCATCGCTGGCGCTTTTCGCGCTGCTGGGGCTGCACGGCCAGGAACGGCAGCTGAGCGCGACGTTCAACTCATCAATCTTCTATCTTCCGGAGGCGAACCAGCCCTATCTGGAGACCTACCTGTCGGTGGACGCGTGGAGCTGCCGCTTTGTGCCGGTGGGCGGGGGCTACCAGGCGACGATTGACGCGCTGCTGGTGGTGCGCGACGGTGCGGAGGCGATCTACGCCAAGCGCTACACGCTGAATAGTCCGGTGGTGTCGGACAGCAACGCGACGGATTTCAACTTTCTGGATGTACAGCGTTTCTCGCTGCCGTCGGGGATGTACAAGGTGGAGCTGACGCTGCGCGACACGAACAGCGGCAGCGAGGGCGAGACGGCGGTGCAGACGGTGCATATCGATTTTGCGCCGAAGCAGCCGTCGATGTCGAGCATCCAGTTTATGGCGGCGGCGCGTGAGACGACAACGCCCAACATGCTGTCGCGCGGAGGCTACGACATGGAGCCGTACTGCAGCGATTTCATCCCCGAGGCGATGGGACAGCTGAATTTCTACTATGAGATTTACAATATCGACAAGGAGGGCCAGGGAACGATAGGCGGCGCGCTGTCGTCGGGCGGGAAGGACAAGGGCATCGTGACCTACGCCTATATTGAAGACGCCGCCACGGGGCAGCGCATGGGCGACGCCAGCGTGGTGCGCCGCAGCGAGTCGGCACCGCTCATCGCACATTATAGCACCCTGAATATCGAGGATTTGCCCTCGGGCAACTACAATCTGCGCGTAGAGGTGCGCGACCACAAGAACGACCTGTTGCTCTACACCCGCAAGCCGTTTTTCCGTGCCAACAGCCAGCCGCGCCAGACGGCGGCGGCGACGGGCGACGTGTCGCTGAGTTTTGCCGCCAAGCTGAACGACGAGGAGCAGCTGCGCAACTACCTCGACGCACTCTACCCCATAGCCACCGACGAGGAACGCGCCACCGCCGACGAGCTGAACAAGCGCAACAACCTGGCGGAGAAACAGGCCTTCCTGTACTATTTCTGGATGCGTCGCGACGAACAGCAGGCCGAGGCACTGTGGGAGGACTACCGCGAGCGCGTGGACTATGTGGACCACAATTTCGCCTATCCGCGCACACCTGGACACCGCACCGACCGCGGACGTGTGTATCTGAAGTACGGGCAGCCCGACTTCATCCGCGACGAGAAGAATTTTGTGGGTGCGCTGCACCTGGGGTCGGGCAACCGCCGCATGGAGGCAGGTACCGGCCATGTCTACTACCTGCCCTATCAGTTGTGGCGCTACAACAAGCTGGATAACGATGACAACAACCGCGTGTTCCTGTTCTGGGACGAGCTGCGCAGCGGCTACTACAAGCTGCTGGTGTCCAACGCCCGCGGCGAGACATGGGACCCGCTGTGGGAACGCCGCCTCAGCCAGCAACAGCTGGAGGAGTATGTCGTAGGCGAAGTGGGAGAACAGTTTAATCGGGGATACTAGGAAAGTTGTTGAGAGTTGTTGAGTTGTTGAGAGTTGTTGAGTTGTTGAGTTGTAACTCCTCAATAACCAATAACCAATAACCATTAACCATTTACTTTTTAGTTTCTACATGATATATATCGCGTTTTATGTGCTGATGGCTGTGGCTTGGCTGCCGCTGGGGTTGCTGTACCTCATCGGCGATGTGCTGCGCCCGGCGGTCTTCCACCTGGTGCGCTACCGCCGCCGCGTGGTGGAAACCAACCTGCGCAACGCCTTTCCCGAGAAGGACGAGCGGGAACGCCGCCACATCGAGCGCGCCTACTACCGTCACATGGTGGACCTGCTGATGGAGGCGCTGTATAATCTGCGCACGACGCCGCCCCAAATTAAGCGGCACTACCGGCTGGTGAACCGCGAGGTGGTGGACCGCCACTACGAGCAGGGACGCAGCGTGGTGCTGCTGTCGGCACACTACAACAACTGGGAGTATATGGTGGCAGGACTGAACATGCTGTTGCTGCACCACGGCGTGGGTGTGGGCAAGCCGTTGGAGGACAAGAAAATCGGCACCCTCATCACCCGTCGGCGCAGTCGCTACGGCGACGAGATCGTGGACCAGACCAACGTGCGGCAAACAGTGGACTACTACGAACGGAACCATGTGCCCTGTGCCTACATGATGCTGTGCGACCAGTCGCCGAACGATGTGCACAAGTGCTTCTGGACCACGTTCCTGCACCAGGAGACGCCCTTTATCTACGGCGGCGAGCACCTGGCACGCAAATACGCGCTGCCCGTGGTCTACTACGAGGTGCACAAGGTGCGCCGCGGCCACTACGAGGTGGTGTTCGAAGAGCTGTGCGACAACGCCGCCGCGGTGCCGCAGTACAGCGTCGAACGGCAATACATCGACCGGCTGGAGGCGCTGCTGCAACGGGAGCCGCAATACTGGCTGTGGAGCCACCGGCGCTGGAAGCGGACGCGCCCGCCAGAGATACCATTGGAAGATAGGGAGGGATTGGAGTGATGGGAGGAATGGGACTAATGGGTCTAATGGGACTAATGGGTTAAGACTAATAGGATATGAAAATAGCTGTTGTTATACTGAACTGGAACGGGCGGAAGATGCTGGAGCGCTTCCTGCCCTCGGTTGTGGAACATTCGGCACCCGCCGAGGTGGTGGTGGCCGACAACGGGTCGACGGACGACTCGCTGGCGTTCCTGGCAACCCACTACCCGAATCTGCGCGTCATTGCGTTTGACTGCAACTACGGCTTTGCGGAGGGCTACAACCGCGCGCTGGCGCAGATAGAGGCGGACTACTATGTGCTGCTGAACGACGATGTGGAGGTGACTCCGCACTGGGTGGAACCGGTGGTGGCGATGATGGAGGCGGACGAGCGCGTGGCGGTGGCGCAGCCCAAGCTGCTGATGTACGACCAAAAAGAGACGTTTGAATACGCCGGTGCGGCGGGTGGATTTATAGACCGATACGGCTACCCGTTCTGTCGGGGAAGGATGTTTGACAAGGTGGAGCGTGACGAAGGACAGTACGAGGAGGCGTGCGACCTGTTCTGGGCGTCGGGTGCCGCAATGTTTGTGAAGTCGGCGGTGTGGAAGAAGCTGGGAGGACTGGACGGCGACTTCTTTGCCCACATGGAGGAGATAGACTTCTGCTGGCGGGTGAAGAACGCGGGCTACCGGGTGCGCTACTGTCCCGAGGCGACGGTCTACCACGTGGGCGGCGGCACGCTGCCGAAGAGTTCGCCGAGGAAGACCTACCTGAATTTCCGCAACAACCGCGCGCTGCTGTACAAGAACCTGCCGAAGGAACGGCTGGGGTGGACGCTGACGGTGCGCTGGGTGCTGGACCTGGTGGCGGCGTTGAGCTTCCTGCTGAAAGGCAACTGGAACGAGTTCCGGGCGGTGTTGAAAGCCCACCGCTCGTTCCGCAAATGGAAGCGGCTGCTGAAGCTGCGTCGCAACGCCATAGGCGAGCACCGCGAAGTGGACTGCGTCTACCCGCGGCTGCTATTGATAGACTATCATCTGTTTCGTAAACATAAATATTCTGATTTAAAATGGATCAACAAGTAAGAGTACGCTTTGCTCCCAGTCCGACGGGACCGCTGCACATCGGGGGTGTCCGCACGGCGCTGTACAACTATCTTTTCGCCCGACAGAACGGTGGCGCCATGATACTGCGCATCGAAGACACGGACCAGACACGCTTTGTGCCGGGTGCGGAACAGTATATCATCGAGGCGCTGGACTGGCTGGGGATAAAGTTTGACGAGGGAGTGCACATCGGCGGCCCCTACGGCCCCTACCGCCAGAGCGACCGCAAGGCGATGTACAAACAATACGCCGACCAGCTGTTGCGCGACGGCTGGGCCTACTATGCCTTTGACCGTCCCGAGGCGCTGGACGACAAACGCAAGGAGTACGAGGCACAGAAGAAGACATTCCAGTATGACTGCAACACGCGCGAGACGATGGAGAACAGCCTGTCGCTGCCGGCCGAAGAGGTGCAGCGGCGACTGGAGTCGGGCGAGCCGTATGTGGTGCGCTTCAAGTTCCCGGCGGACCTCGACATCACGGTGCACGACCTGATCCGCGGCGAGGTGACGATGAACAGCAACCTGCTGGACGACAAAGTGCTGTTCAAGAGCGACGGGATGCCCACCTACCACCTGGCCAATATCGTGGACGACCACAGCATGCTGATTACCCATGTGATCCGCGGCGAAGAGTGGCTGCCGTCGGCACCGCTGCACGTGATGCTGTACCGCGCCTTCGGGTGGGAGGAGACGATGCCGCGATTCGCCCATCTGCCGCTGCTGCTGAAACCCGAAGGCAACGGCAAGCTGAGCAAGCGCGACGGCGACCGGCTGGGATTCCCGGTATTTCCGCTGGACTGGCACGACCCCAAGAGCGGCGAGCTGAGCAGCGGCTACAGAGAGCGCGGCTACAGACCCGAGGCGGTGGTCAACATGCTGGCTCTGCTGGGCTGGAACCCCGGCACCGAGCAGGAACTGTTCACGATGGAGGAGCTCATTGCGCAGTTCAGCATCGAGCACATCAGCAAAAGCGGCGCGAAGTTCAATGTGGAGAAGGCCAAATGGTTCAACCACGAATATATGCAGCAACTGAGCGACGCGGAGACGGCCGACCTGTTCCTGCCGCAGCTGAAGGAACACGGCATAACGGTGGAGGAGAACGCGGCGGAGGAGCACGACTATCAGCATTCGACCTTCAGCCGGCAGTTTGTAGAGAAGGTGTGCGGGATGATGAAAGAGCGCATCACCTTCCCCAGCGAGCTGTGGGAGACGTGTTGCTACTTCTTCGAGGCGCCGACGGAGTACGACCCCGCCGCCATCAAGAAACGCTGGAAAGAGGGAATGCCTACGCACATGGGCAAGGTCATCGAGATACTGAACACCGTGCCCTTCGAGTACGAAGCGATCCACAAAGCGTTGCTGGACGACTATATCGTGGGCAACGGCCTGAACATGGGCCAGGTGATGAACTCGCTGCGGCTAGCCGTGGTGGGCAAAACCGTGGGACCCGACATGCTGACGCTGGTGATGACCATTGGCAAGGAGGAGACCATCCGACGTGTGCAGAGAGCGGTGGAGAAGATCGGGGATGTGAATTAAGTAGTTAAGTAGTTAAGTAGTTAAGTAGTTAAGGCAAATGTCAATTTACTGGGAATTTGCTAATCACTTCTCACCTCAACACCTCAACAACTCAACAACTCAACCCCACAATAACCAATAACCCCTAACCAATAACCCTTCAAAGATAATAATATCATGGAAATCACCCAAGACTTGAACAAGCCTGTCGACGACAATAGCGTCGAACTGAACAACCTGAAAAGGGAGAAACGCGAGGAGCAGTACCCCGTGGACCCGCAGCTGAAGGAGGAAAAGCACGACGCTCCGGAGAGCGGCTGCGGATGTGCGAATGAGAAGCAGCCCTGCAAGAAGAAGAAATGCTGCCACGGTGTGGTGACCGTGCTGCTGATTGTGGCGGTGGCGGCACTGTATGTGTTGCATTTCACCGGCATCGGATGCAGTAAAAGTCAGCAGAGCGTCGCCGCTCCCGTGGTGACGGGCGACGGCACATTGCGTGTGGCCTACGTCAACAGCGACACGCTGCTGGCCAAATACGAATACGCCAGAGACCTGGAACAGGGATTGCTGGACTACAAGAACAGCCAGGAGAACAGCTACCGCAACCAGATGGCGCAGTTCCAGAAAGACTACAACGATTTCTTGCAGAACGGCGACAAGCTGTCGCTCAGCCAGCAACAGGCCAAAGAGAACGAGCTGAAGCAGCGCGCCGAACGACTGAGTACACTGGAGGCGGAACTGACGATGAAGATCCAAAGCAAACAGATTGACGAGAACACCAAGCTGCTGAACGCCATCTTCGGCTTCATCAAGGAGTACAACGAGTCGCACCAGCAGTACGACATCATCCTGCGCAGCACGTTCAACGACAGTCCCACGCTCTACGTGAATGAAGCGATGGACATCACCCAGGAGATTATCGACGGCCTGAATGCCGAATACAAGAAAGTGAAAAAGTAGACCTCCTTCTTCACGCTAATACAGATAAGGGCGGGAACGCTGCGCGTCCCCGCCCTTATTATTGGTTCACCCTGCGACAATTAGTGCCGGATGGGGAACTGGTAGCCGACACCGAGCATGTAGGTGACGATGTTGGCGTTGGGGATAGCGGTACTCTTGTTGTCGCCCGTTTGCTCGTTCTCGAGCTCACGGAGGATGTCCTCACCCTCGTCGATGGCCATGAAGCCGTAGTCAATCCAGGCACGAACAAACCAATTCTTGTACTGGTAGCCGATGCCGGCCAGCACGCTGACATCGAAACGGGTGATGTGGTCGAAGACCTTGTTGTCGGAAACGATGTAGTTGACATCGTTGTTCGCGTGACCCGAGTCGTCGGAACGGTCCATATAGTCGCCCCAGAGACCGATGCTGAAAGCGGGACCCAAGAAGGCGTTGAAATAGTGACCCGGCTTGCGCACAGGCAACTCCAGACGCAAGGCCGCCAGCAAAGGCACCTGCAGGTACCAAGCTTCGATGGAACCGCTGTGGGTCATCTGCACTCCGTCGGAGATGACGAAGACTGCCTCATCCTTGCCGCCGCGGCGGATCAGACTCAGTCCGCTCTGCAGATAGAGTCGGTTGGCCAGCACGGAACGCCAGTTGGAGAAATCGAAGGTGACGAATGTGCTGAAATTGAATCCCCACGTGCCACCCTGGGAGACAATGTCGTCGGCCAGACGGGAATAGCCGCCACCCATCTGCACACCAAAGCTGGTGAACTGGGCGCGTCCCGTCAAAGAGATCAGTAGAACAAAGGACGAGAGTATGATTATCTTTTTCATGTTAAAGAGTTATAGGGTTTGAGGGTTCTAATGGGGATAATGGGGATAATGGGTTTAATGGGGATAATAGGGATAATGGGGATAATGGGGATAATGGGGATAATGGGGATAATGGGGATAATGGGTTTAATGGGCAATGCTAACTGCTAACTGTTGACCACTAACTGCTTCATTTTCAATTTTCAATTTTCAAAGTTTCCGGATGAGGAAGTCGGTCATCAGCTCGTAGAGGTTGTAGCGAGTGGAGGCTCCGAGGATGCTGTGGTTTTTGTTGGGATAGATGCGCATCTCGAACTGTTTGCCGGCACGCTCGAGGGCGTCGATGAGAGCGGTGGAGTTCTGGAAGTGGACGTTGTCGTCGCCCGTTCCGTGGACGAGCAGGTAGTTGCCCTGCAGCCGGTCGGCGAAGTGGAGCGGCGAGTTGTCGTCGTAGCCCCTGGGGTTGTCCTGCGGACGCTGGAGGAAACGCTCGGTGTAGATGTTGTCGTAGAAACGCCAGGAGGTGACGGGAGCCACGGCGATAGCCGACTTGAAGACATCGTTGCCCTTGAGGATGGCCAGCGTGGAGAGGTAGCCGCCGAAGCTCCATCCGAAGATGCCGATGCGCTCCTCGTCGACCCACGGCATGGATCCGAAATAGCGGGCCGCCTCGATGGCGTCCTCACACTCCATGCGGCCGAGGTCGCGATAGGTCTGTTTCTTGAAAGCGGCACCACGGCCACCGGTTCCGCGGCCGTCGAAGCAGACGACGATGTAGCCCTTCTGGCTGAGCATGTGGAACCAGAAATGGTCGTAGTAGTCGAAGCCGTTGCGCACCTGCTGGTTGCCGGGACCACCGTAGACGTAGAAGAAGAGCGGATACTGCTTGGCGGCGTCGAAGTCGGGCGGCAGGATGATGTAGTAGTTCAGGTCGGTACCCTGTTGGGTGGTGAAATAGCCAAAGGCTTTGCGGTTGGCACCGTAGCGGTCCATATTGTCCTGCAGCTGGCTGTTGCCCTCGACGGTGACGACCAGCGATCCATCGGCACGGTGGATGGTGAAGACCGGAGCCGTGTTGGCCGTACTGAAGGCCTGGAAGTAGTATTTGCAGTCCTTGCCCATGGTGACGGAGTAGGTGCCCTCCTCTTTACTGAGACAGGTCTTGTTGCGGCCGGTGAGGGAGATGGAGTAGAAATCGGTGTTGACAGGCGAACTCTCGTGGGAGGTGTAGAAAAGTCGTTTGTTCTTCTCATCGATGCCGCAGACCCTGACGACCTCGAAGTCGCCGTCGGTGATTTGGCGCACCAGCTTACCTTTCATGTCGTAGAGGTAGATGTGGTTGTAGCCCGAGCGCTCGCTGGTGATGAGGAAATATTTGCCGTCGTTCATGAAATACCAGGTGTCGGGCACCTCGACATAGGCGCTGTCGTCCTCGGTGTAGAGCGTGGAGACCTCCAGCGTGCGGACATCGACCAAGAGCAGCTCCATGTGGTTCTGCAGTCGGTTCATGCGCATGACGGAGAGGACATTGGCGTCGCGGGTCCACTGGAAACGCGGCAGGTACTGGTCGTTCTCGCTGCCCAGCTGCGGACGGGAAATCATGTTGGAATCGAGGTCGTAGACCCAGATGTCGACGCGGGAGTTGTCCTCGCCGGCTTTGGGATATTTGTAGCGGTAGTCGCCGGGGTACAGGTCACCCCACATCTGCATGTCGTACTCCTTCACCTTGCTCTCGTCAAAGCGGTAGAAAGCGATACGGCGGCTGTCGGGGCTCCACTGGAAGCCCTCGGTGATGGCAAACTCCTCCTCGTAAACCCAGTCGGTGGTGCCGTAGATGACGCTGTTGAAGGCGCCGTCGGTGGTGATCTGATGCTCTTCGAGGCTGGCGAGGTCCATATAGTAGAGGTTGTTGTCGCGCACAAAGGCCACCTTGGTGCCGTCGGGCGAGAAGGTGGTGAGACGCTGCTTGCCGTTGCGGCTGAGCTTGGTGAACGACTTGGTGGCGATATCGTAGAGGTAGTAGTCCGACTTGCCGCTGTGACGGTAGATAGGCTCGTAGCCGGAGCTGAGCAGCAGCTGTTTCTCGGCGGCATCGAAGGTGTAGCTCTCGATAGGAGGCAGCGCCTTTGCCTTGGGACGCTCGCCGGGCTCCTGGAAGAAGCAGACGGCATACTCGCGTTCGCCGGTGGCGTAGGAATAGCGGTCCACGCTGGTAGCCGTAAGCACACAATAATGCTCGCCGTCGTTCATCGACTTGGCGGCACGGATGCCCTGCGGCGAGAAAGTGCGGTTGAGCCAGATATCCTCCAGCGTAATCTGCTTGTTACGCACAGCATTGTTGGAATTCTGCGCCCAGACGGGCATCACAGCAAAAAAGGCAAAAAAGAGAATAAGTCTTTTCATACAGTCAACATATTGAAACTGCAAATATACGAAATATTAGTGATTGGTGAATAGTGAAATCATTCACGCAACCCACTATACTCATCCGACCAATTCGGCGGCAATCAGTTCAGCCTGTTTCAACACTGTCTCTGTAGCCAGCAGCTGCATATCGGGCGGATAGCCGTATTTGCGCAGCAGCCGTTTCACCGCCACCTTCATCTTGGAACGTACATTCTCCTTTATAGCCCAGTCAATGGTGCTGTTCTTACGGATTGTTTCGGTGAGCACCACCGCCAGCTCGCGCAGCTTGTCTTTGCCCATCAGCTCCAGCGCGCTGCCGTTGTTGGCCACGGCAGTGTAGAAAGCATATTCGTATTGTTCCAAACCCATCTCCTGTGCCGCATTGTCGTTCGCCACAATCTGTTTGCTCAGTTTTATCAACTCGTCGATCACCTCCGTGGCGGTGACAATCTTGTTGTGGTAGCGGGCAATGGAACCGTTGAGCATCTCTAACAACGACTGACTTTCGACCAAGTTGTATTTCGAGCGGGCTTTGATCTCCCCTTCCAGCAACTTGCGCAACACCTCCAGTGCGATATTCTTGTGCTCCATGCCTTTCAGCTCCATCAGGAACTCTTCGGAGAGAATGGAAATATCGGGTTTCTTGATGCCGGCAGCGTCGAAAAGGTCTATCACCTGTTCCGACACCAACGCCTGGTCTATCACCTGCCGGATGGTGGTCTCAATCTCTTGGTTGGTATGTCCCGTGCCTTGTGCGTCGAATTTGCACAGTCGGGCTTTCACCGCTTGGAAGAAAGCCACCTCGTCCTTCACCTCCATTGCCTCCTCGTGGGGAACGGCCAAAGCAAAAGCCTTCTCCAAAGCCATCACCTCGTTGACAAAACGCTTTTTTCCGTCTTCCAAACCCAAAACGAAATCTTCCGTCTTGAGAATCCACGACAGTTTCCCCGCAGTGTCAGCAGAGAAATATTGTTTATAATCAAGGCCGTGCAGCATCTGCTCCACCACTTCCAGCCTCTCCTGCATCAGCGCCACGGCTTGCGACTGCTGCTGTGTGGGGTCACCCTTGCCTCCCGCGTCGGAGTAGAACGACAGTGCCGCCTTGAGGTCGGAAGCGATACCGAGGTAGTCCACCACCAGGCCGCCGGGCTTGTCTTTATAGACACGGTTCACACGGGCAATGGCCTGCATCAGGTTGTGGCCCTGCATGGGCTTGTCGATGTAGAGGGTGTGCAGACAGGGCGCATCGAAACCCGTGAGCCACATGTCCCGCACAATCACCAGTTTCAGTTCGTCGTCGGGGTCTTTCATGCGATCGGCCAACGTGTGCCGGTCGGATTTGGTGGTGTGGTGCTTGGCGATGGCGGGACCGTCGGAGGCCGCGGTGGTCATCACCACTTTCAGCGCACCCTTGCGCAAGTCATCATTGTGCCAGTCGGGACGCAGCTTGATAATTTCGTCGTAGAGCTCCACAGCTATCCTGCGGCTCATGGCCACAATCATCGCCTTGCCTTCGAACACCTGTTGCCGCGCCTCGAAGTGTTCCACAATGTCGCGGGCAATGTTCTTCAAGCGATTGGGACTGCCGATGAGGGCCTCCAGTTGCGTCCATTTGGCTTTGGCGCGCTGCACATCATCCATTTTCTCCACCTGCAGCTCCTTGTCCAGCTCCTCCACCAGCCGGCGTCCCTCGTCACTCAGCTCTATCTTGGCCAGACGGCTCTCGTAGAAGATGCGAACAGTGGCGCCGTCCTCCACCGCCTGAGCAATATCGTAAACGTCGATATAGTTGCCGAAAACAGCGGGCGTGTTCTTGTCGCTCAATTCGATAGGAGTACCCGTGAAGCCGATATAAGTAGCATTGGGCAGCGCGTCGCGCAGGTACTTGGCGAAACCATATTTGATTTCGGAGCCTATCACCTCGTCGGCTTCATTTCTCACCTCTACCGCCTTGGCCTTGAAACCATACTGCGTACGGTGCGCCTCGTCGGCGATCACCACCACGTTAGCTCGGTCGGTGAGTTGGGCAAAGACATTGCTACCCTTTTCCGGCTGGAATTTCTGTATAGTGGTGAAGACCACACCACCCGACTGAACCGCCAGCAAACTTTTCAGGTCATCGCTACTTTCGGCCTGCACAGGGGTCTGCCTCAGCAATTGTATCGAAGAGACAAAAGTATCAAACAGTTGGTCGTCGAGGTCATTGCGGTCGGTGATGACCACCACGGTGGGATTGTTCAATCGCTGCACGATCTTACCCGTGTAGAACACCATCGACAGCGATTTGCCGCTGCCCTGCGTATGCCATACCACACCGGCGCGATGGTCACCCTCCGCCTGCTCCTTGACGGTTTTAAAGCCATAGTTGGCTGGCGATTCGGCAGAAACGGACATCCCGCTATTGATGCCGGTGGCTCTTACAGTGGACTCCACCGCCTTGTTGACAGCATAGTATTGATGGTAGGCCGCCAGCTTCTTCACCGTTGTAATGGTTATCTGACCGGTGGCCTTGTCCTCGTGCTTTTCTTTCTCAAAAACAATGAACGAGCAGACCAGGTCGAGCAGTGTCTCTGGGTTGAGCATACCACGCACCAGAACCTCCAACTCACCCACAAGAGGCGAGGCGATCGTCTCGCCGTCGTCGCTCTTCCATGCGGTGAATCGACTGAAACCCGAAGACAGCGTGCCTGCCCGCGCCTCCAGACCGTCGCTGATAACGACCACCTCATTGTACTTGAAAAGTGGCGATATTTGTTTTTTATAGGTTTCTATCTGCTGGAAGGCCGCATCGACGGTGGCCTCCTCGCTGGCGGCGTTCTTCAACTCCATCACCACCAGTGGCAGACCGTTGACAAACAGCACCACGTCGGGCCGCAGATTATGACCGTTCTCAATGACGGTGTATTGGTTCACCACTGTGAACTCATTGTTCCACGGGTCGTTGAAATCCACCAGATGCACAGGCTTACCGCGCTCCTCCCCCTCTTCATACACAGATACCTTCACGCCTAACGTCAGCAACTCGTGGAACGCCTCGTTGTCGGCCAACAGGTCGGTCGAGCCGATGCGTAGCACAGTCTTGACGGCCTCGTCCTGCACGCTGGCAGGTAGCGACGGATTGAGTCTCCGCACCGCAGCCTCCAGCTTCCCGCGCAGCACCACCTCGTCTAAGGATGTCCGCATCGGTGTCGTGCCATCCGGTGCAATCTCCGGCCCATACAGATACTTCCACCCCCTACCCTGCAGCAGTTCGAGGGTCATTCGCTCAATATCCGATTCTGTCAGCTTGGTCATAGTCAGTCCTCCATGTTTTCTTCACATATTTCCCGCATTTTCTGCTGTAACAACTTTTTATCAGGCAGACTCAACTTGTATTCCGCAACCATCGTTGGGGAAAGGCTACGGCTTAAAGCGTATTCCACAACTTCATCATCTTTATCTTTGCATAGCAGGACCCCTATGCTAGGATTTTCTTTCGGCTTCTTAACATCGCGGTCTAGAGCTTCCAAATAGAAATTCAACTGTCCCAAGTGTTCCGGCTTGAATTTTTCCATCTTCAACTCAAATGCTACCAAGCATTGCAATTCACGGTGGAAAAACAACATGTCTATCCTAAAGTCGCTGTTACCCACTTGCAAGCGATATTCTTGGTCAATAAAGATAAAATCTTTTCCCAGTTCCAGAATAAATTGCTTCATTTGGTCAATCAGTGCCGCCTTCATATCGTTCTCATGCCGATACCTTTTACCGTCAAGAAATTCCATTACATACTGGTCTCGGAACACTTTGTCTGCATTTGGTGCAATTTCTCTCAACGCTGTTGAGAGTTTTGGCTCCGTCAGCACTGACTTTTCATACATTGCAGTATCAATCTGCCGGTTCAATTCCCTGAACGATAGTCGTTCGCTGATGCACTTTTCTATATAGAATAGTCTCTCCGATTCTGACTTTGTACGGCTCATAATGGCCAAATTATTTGACCAGCTAATTTCTCTCAACAGTGTTGAGAGTTTTTCATCAGCACCGCGATAAGTCTCGTAGAAGTGTTTCATCCTCCACAGGTTTTTATCGGAGAAGCCCCTGATTTCTGGATAATTCTTGGCAATATAATCAGCAAGTTGCAGAATTACCCCATCCCCCCATTCCGCTGCAGCAATTCTTTGCGAGATATAGCCTCCTATTTGCCAATACAAATCTATCAGAGCGGTATTGGCTACACGTATCACTTCGCTGCGCGTTCTCTGAATCAGCGTCACGACATCCTCAAACTGATTCACCAGCCCTTGTTCTGTTTTTATTATAGTAGGTTTACTGCTCATCTTGATTGTTTTTTATTAGTCTCCTTCTTCAATCCTTCTTTGTGGGTTCTATGATCCTTCGGCGATGCTTCGGTGAAGGTCCGACAGCTTTAATCCGTAAATAGATATTCTTCGTTGTATTCTATATGATAATGTTTCAAAAAATAAAGATATTCCTCTTGGAATGTCATTTTCTTGTGATGTTCTTTCTGATTTAATATATACTGCTTTGCTTTCTCCACTTGTGAGTCGCTAACCGAGAACACACCATATCCTCCTTGCCAAGCGAATTTTGAATAGCGTGAATCTATTGTTTTTACCCATTTGCTGCTACACTTCTTAATATCCTCAACAAAATCGGCAGTTGAAATTGTCCTCGGTAAAGTGCATAGAATATGGATATGGTCAGGCATGCCGCCTATTTGGATAACAAAACTGCCTTTGTTTCTCAAGATTCCATCAATATAGGCAAACATCTTGGGACAATCATCCTCCAACAATGCAATACCATCATTTTTAATGTGGAATACCAGATGAATATATATTTGCGACAATGATTGTGCCATGATTATATTTTTGTCTATTGTTTGATTTTTAGATTGCAAAGCAGCGGCAACCAGCCCGTCGGGCTGGAACAAATGTAGCCTAGGGTAACGCCCTGGGTATGCGGCACGCCCCCATCAAATGCAGCCTGAAGGGCTGCAACAGATGTAGCCCAGAGGCAATGCCCTCGGTACGCTACAATATGAAACACACCATTGTTTTGTCGCAGCCCTTCCGGCTGCATTGTAACGTGTGGTGACATAAACGTATGGCGTTGCCATACGCTACATTTGTTCGAGCCTTTCAGGCTCTTTCCGTCACCACGATGCATTTTCATTGTTGTCGCCATATTATTATATGTTTTTATCTGCAATTTATTGCCCTGTAACTTTCACTTCGCCAGACATTAGGCGAGGAAGAAGGGCGTCTCGTTGGGCAGTCAGTGTTTGCTTTTGTTGTTGGTTTGATTTGATTTTCTCGAACAATGGAGACACCTCTTTTTCAAACACATCGATTATACTATCATTAGGTATTATAACATCAATATCCACAACATCTGACTGGCGAATCAATGGTTGAGTACTACCAACATCTAAGTCCTGTAAATTTGCTTGTTTTAGCAAAAAGTACACATAATTAAAGTGACATTTGGGCTTTATCACAAGAGTATTATCAGATAACCACGCACATTCTCTTTCAAGACGAAAGACTTTGCCCAATGTTCCAACTCGACCAGTATACAGAACTCTATCTGTTTCGTTAACAAGATATTCATTTGCACGTCCAATCTCTCCATTAGCGCCTAATACTGGATATGGTCCGTCGTTAACAAAATCACTATGTTTCAACGCTTTTCCACTTCCAATATTAATAAGCTCTCCAAGTTTGCCTTCTTTCCAGGTGGGGTTGGGGGTTTCGATGAAGTAGTGGCGGAAGAGGGTTTCGGCTAGGGCTTCGAGGGTCACGTTCTCCCGATTCAACAAATCTATCTTGTCATCCAACGAACTCAACACTGATACTATCCTAGCTCTTTCCTGTTTCTCAGGTGCTTTAAAAACGAAATCCTCAACATTGGATTTTGTAATCATACTTACCGTTGTCCCCGTTTTGCATGACGCAATATGATTCACGTAAGCATTAGATTTAAGCAGCCAATATAAATATTTGTTGCTAAAATCAGAGTTATTTGACACCCGATACAGATTTGCACCAACTATCAATTTCTTCCCATCCAATTCTTGAGGTATAATAGCTGGCATACCTAAAATAGGCAAATTATCAGATTGTTGTCGAGTAGCCAATACCAAGTCACCAAGATTAGCATAATAACGTTCTGCACAATCACCAGCATATGGTCTTGCGCCAGACATCAAAAATTTTTCCTTGAACGAAACACAACCCATTCCAAGCAACAAACCTTCACCATGTCCAATATGTTCTCCTTTATAGGCGAATCCACCTAATATTGTAACAATATCTCCTAACCTATATTCTTTCCATTCGCTCATATTACAGTTTTTCTTTGATATCCTCTATCTCTTGTTCCAATTTATCACGCTCCTCAAAATGTTTGTTCTTTACTAAGCCAGCCAACGGAGAGAACGAACTTGTCTTACATAGATTATCCAAGGAGTTATACCTTCTTTCTTTCTCGCGCAACTTCATGCGCAGGTAGCCCTTGCTGTTCTTGACCATAAAGCGTAACGTCACACAGGCGATAACAAGCGTCACCACCATCACCACCAACGACGCGCAAGCCACTATCAGATTTGCCGTTTCCGTACGCATACTATTTCTATTTCTGGTTTTTCAGTTGTAAAATAATTTTTTACAACTGATTATTTCTTATGCTAAAATATCTCTTCGCTCAAGTTAGTTATTCCATTCCCTCATAGAACAATCTCTTTTTTCTTTATTGTTACCGTCTTTTTCTTCTTCACAAAAGAAAACAACATATTGATATATACTATATTGTGCTTTTTCTTTTCTACAAACGCACCCCAAATACCTTATTTTCGACCACTTTTTTCAAGAAAAGAATCTTCAAATAATGTGTACTTTCTGTTTTTTTCGATTATTCTTGTTCTTTATTCTGTGAAATAAGTCTTACTTCATTTATTTCTTTGACAAGCTGTTCTGTAGTGGGTAGATATAACTGGTATTCTCGTGCAAGGATAGTCTTATTGTCTTCAGGCAATGTTATCTTTACAACCGTATCGTTTTTAGCCGTACACAACAATATTCCGATGGTGGGGTTCTCTTCTGGTGTTTTCTCAAAACGGTCATAGTAATTCACGTACATTTGCAGCTGTCCTAAATCCTGATGTGTGAGTTTGCCAGTTTTCAGTTCAATGACAACAAAACAGTGCAACAATCGATTGTAAAAAACCAGGTCGGCAAAAAACTCATCGTCTTCAATCAACATCCTTTTCTGTCGAGCCACAAAAGAAAAACCTTTACCCATTTCCAGTAGAAACTCAGCAAGGTGTGATATAATTGCTCCCTCCAAGTCTTTTTCATAATAACTAGGTTCACGATGAAGTCCGAGAAATTCAAGAACCATAGGCTCTTTGATGATTTCTGTCGGATTTTCAGGTATTCTTTCTTTTCGTGCAACAGCAAGAACACTCTCCTTGTC
Organism: Bacteroidales bacterium; assembly: GCA_017449975.1. GTDB lineage: Bacteria > Bacteroidota > Bacteroidia > Bacteroidales > P3 > Colimorpha. The sequence continues at coordinate 2,552 of JAFSYK010000064.1, read as the reverse complement.
ATTACTGGCAAGCAACCTTTCGTAGAGTAGAGAATTTATTTGTCTCTCTGTCTCACGAGCCGTCCAAGCATTGTTAACCGACTCCAGTTCATAATACTCTCGTTTGTCAGGATCATCTATCTGAATTAGACGTCGATACTGACTCCAGTTTAATTGCGAACGCAGTGTGTTCGCATTTGGGTAAGTCCTGTAGAATTGGCGGCTCTGTTCTAACTGCCGTACCGAAAAACCGCTACCAAATTCGGGCTCTATGACAGATGCTAAATTGCGAATGAGATACATACCATAATCTGCACGATCCTTCCCCTGTTGCTCCTCTTCAAATATGCGCTTGCCAAGATTCCAATACATCTGCACACGACAAGAATCCACGCTCCGTATAGCATTGTTGCGTGCAGATTCAATGATTAGCTTAACATCTCTGTATAATGTCTCCATATTTGGAAACGAAACCGTACTATCAATATGACTCATAATTGTATTTTGTTCAAATTCTCCAGTATCACTTTGTTCAGGCGCTCTTCCTCTTTGAGCTGTTCCTCGAACTCGGTGCGGAGGGCGGTGAAGCGCTCGGCAAAATTGAAGTCGTCCTCCTCTTCGGGCAGTCCGACGTAGCGGCCGGGGGTGAGCACATAGTCCAATTCTGCCACACGGCTGACGGGCACCGAGGCACAGAAGCCCGGCACATCGGCATAGTCGGCGCTCTCGTCGCGCCAGTGGTGGTAGGTGTCGGCGATGGTGCGGATGTCCTCCTCGGTCAGCTCACGTGTGCGACGGTTGATAAGACGTCCCATATTGCGGGCGTCGATGAAGAGTATCTCGCCGGCCCTCTTCTGGCGATTGCGCGTGACGAACCACAGACAGGCTGGAATCTGCGTGTTGAGAAACAACTTGGCCGGCAGGTTGACGATGCAGGCGACAAGTCCCTTGTCGATAAGCGCCTTACGGATGTCACCCTCACCACCTGTTTTTGAGGTCAGCGACCCTTTGGCCAGCACGAAGCCCGCTTGACCCGAGGGGGCAAGGTGATAGATGAAATGCTGTATCCAAGCGAAGTTGGCATTGCCAGCGGGCGGCACGCCGTATTGCCAGCGGGCATCGCCACGCAGCTGGTCGCCGCTCCAGTCGCTGTCGTTGAAAGGCGGGTTGGCAATGACGAAGTCGGCCTTCACATCCTTGTGGGCGTCGTTGAGGAAGGAGCCTTCGGTGTTCCACTTCACCTGTGAGGCATCGATGCCTCGGATGGCAAGGTTCATCTTGCAGAGTCGCCAGGTGGTCTGGTTGCTCTCCTGACCATAGATAGAGATATTTTCTATTCTGCCCTGATGCTCACGCACAAATTTCTCGCTCTGCACGAACATACCGCCCGAACCGCAGCAGGGGTCGAGCACACGCCCTTTGTAGGGCTCCAGCATGGTCACCAATAACTCAACGACACTCCTCGGCGTGTAGAATTGACCTCCCTTCTTGCCTTCGGCCAAGGCAAACTCACCAAGGAAATACTCAAACACATGTCCCAGCAGGTCTGCACTCTTGGTGCTGGTATTCTGGAGGGTGGAGTTGCCAATCAAGTCTATCAATTCGCCCAGCGACGTGGGGTCGAGGTTGGGACGCGAGAAGACTTTGGGCAGCACGCCTTTGAGCGACTTGTTTTCACGCTCGATGGCATCCATGGCGTCGTCTATCAGCTTGCCAATCTGCGGACTCTTGGCATTGGCTACCAGATGCGACCAGCGGGCAGTCTCCGGAACATAGAACACATTCTCGGCGGCATATTCCTCACGGTCCTCGGGGTCGGCACCGTCGGCCTGCTGTTTCACCAGTTCGGCATACAGCCGTTCAAACGATACCGAGATGTAGCGCAGGAATATCAGTCCCAGCACCACGTGCTTATATTCCGCCGCGTCGATATTCTTGCGCAGCTTGTCGGCAGCTTTCCACAGCTGCTTCTCCAACGGTTCTTCTACAACTACTTTCTTTGCCATAGCATATTATAATATCTCAGACAGCAGGCCGGCGGCTTGGGCGACGAGGTCGGGACAGGGCTTTTTTCCAGAGGCCAGCAGGCGGGCACAGACGATGTCGCCGTTCTCCTCGCGGAATTTCTCAATCAGGGTGCGGGTGTCGGCCGTGTGGCCGGTGAGACCGCAGACCATAGCCATTCCGCTGACACAGCCGCAGACCTCACGGCAACCCGACAGGCCGCGACCGAAGGGAGCGGCCACATTCATGGCGTGTTCCGGGGCAATGGGCAGTTTGTCGGCATACGCCATCACCACCGACTGGCAGCAGTTGCAGCCCTGCTTGTGCAGGGCTCGGGCTTGGTTCATTCGTTCCTGTGGGGTGTTCCCTCGGGCAACGCTTTCCACTCCCATGGGGTTCATTGTATTGTTTTCCATATTATTAATTATACTCCTGATTCTTAATTATACTCCTGCTTGCACTGCGCGCTCGCGAAATCTTGTTAATCTTGTAAATCGGGCGTACACGGGGGTACGCCCCTACGTATAATTCATTTACTTATTTCTATCGGGCGTACACGGGGGTACGCC
>JAFSYK010000063.1 GCA_017449975.1 Bacteroidales bacterium | reverse complement strand
ATCTTTGCGTCTCGTTTAAATGGCTCATTTGCATTTTGTTTTTTGAGTCCGCAAATGTGGCGATTTTTTCTCAAACAATCCAGCCGTACGGCTGGATTGTTTGTTCTCCAGCCCTTATAACTTTCGAAGTTGAACTTTCACTTTACCGTATAAAGTCTAATGACCGATTTGGGTTAAAATATTTTTCGTATACTTGCAGTAGAAAAGAATTGTCACAATTATATCTAATAAACTAAATACGAGACATATAACAAAAGAATAGTATAAAAACAACAAATAACTAAAGCGTTTTTGCTTTATAGGAAGCACTCGGAATCTGGACAATTTCGTTTTTCCTTACTACCACTAGGTACAAGAAGCAGAACGCTCGTGAGAAATCGCGAGCTTCTTTGTTCTAGTGGTAGGTAGTCCAGAACCTCGAGTGCTGACAAAGGCTCGCGGTTCTTTTTTATTGTATCTATAAACAATACAAACAGAAATGATTAAAAATATACTCTACCGATTGTTGGGGGCTCCAATTTTAGCACTTTTTATGTGTGTGCAGGTGTCCCATGCTCAAGATTTTTTTCTGAAGGAATGGTGGAATAACAAGGAAGAACGTTTTCCGCACCATTTTTCAGAATTGACAGGTGGGTTTCAAAATAGTTCGTCATTTTTCGTTGGTGTCAACTATACGTACCTCCCCAGTAAAATAGGATTTTATGGTTCTTTTGGAATGCCAGTGGAATCGTTTGGCTATAATGAGTTTTATTTTTCAGGAAGCATTGGACCGACTATACGTTTGACAAAGAGTCAATTCACTGGAGTCGACATCCAGCTCTTTCAAGGAATAGGATTGTCGAGGGTACGTGCGCACAAATGGCCCTACGAATCAGTTCCTTTTGTCAGTGGTGAAACGGGTATCCGTTTCAGTTTTGGACGGGATCGTAAATTTTCGTTATGGAGTGTCAGTGGTTCTGTCCATTATTCATCTAGCGGACTTGGCTGGTCTGCTGGAATAAGTTGGCCCATAGCTGGTGTGGCGGCGGCATCAGGTTTGATTGTCGGTGCAGCAATAGTTATCGGTTCGGCGGGTGGAGAATTACCTGATTTTGGAGGGAGTTCCTCTTCATCGTATAGTACTCCATCCAGTAATACTTCGACCTCTTCGTCAGCAGGGAAGTCATGCGACACCTATCATTCGCAATACAATTCCCAGCTATCAACCGTGATGAAAGCATACGACGACTATGCGTATGCGAAAAGTCGGAATTTTCTCGCGACACAGCAATCAGTTCTTCGTAAGAATCTAGTTTCAGCGCAAGGAAAACTCCGTACAATTCGAAGAGAAGCAGGTGCGCATGGCTGTTCAATTTCGGCATCTCCATACGAAAGCAAAATGCCTTGATAATTTGAGCACGTGTAAAATCGAACAATAAACGGAGTAACCCGAAAAGCCGTCAAGTGAGTAGGGGAAAACAACAAATCTTCAACATCATGAAAGAGAAGAAACAAAACGAAGAACTCCAATCGCGTAGAGAGTTCTTCAAGGATGCTGCTAAGAAAGCGTTGCCTGTTATCGGTGCAATAGTACTGGCAAGTTCACCAATAATCTCTCAAGCGGCATCAACGGTTTCAATGGGATGTGAGGGTAACTGTAGTGGAACCTGTACAGGAAAATGTGAAGGATTGTGTGCAGAAAGTGGTTGCAAAGGGAGTTGTAGTGGAACATGCACTGGTAAATGTGAGACAATGTGTGCTGAAAACGGATGCAAAGGCAGTTGCAGTGGAATATGTTCTGGAGGATGTAAATCATCAAGTGAATAAATACAATTTATAATGTCATAGGAGGTTCCCGAAAATCCTTAATAGAGTAGGAATAATATTAATTTTCAGTGTTATGAAAAAACTAGAATGGGAAATGAAGATATTCAATCTCGTAGGGAGTTCTTCAAAGAAGCAGCCAAGAAAATGTTGCCAGTTGTAGGGGCTATTATTTCTGCATCGTCCCCTGCAATGTCGCAAATTTCAAGTTTGTCCCCTTCCGATTGCCAAACAGGATGTATTGGCGGATGTAGAACGGGATGCGAAGAAGGATGCTCACATAATTGCACTACTACATGCAAAGACACATGTAAAGATCATTGCAATACTACATGCAAAGGCTCTGCCACCAATTATGCAAAATAATTAAATCATATCAATATGAAAAAGATAGCAATAATTGTTGTTGCCTTTATCGGCATAATTATTATTACAACAGGTTTCACGATTAACAAAACAGATGCACCAAAGAGCTACCCCAAAGAGGAATGTCTGCAGAACCCCAGAGAACTAATTGCTCAGATGTTTGTGAGGCATGAAAATATAAAAGGTATAGATACCTATTACCTGATGATGATAAATACAACAGGTAAAGGAATGTGTTTGCACCTAACGTATAAGAACAAAGATTTTTATGGATATGTACCCGCATGGGCTAATTCGAGGGAGAATGCAGTATATATTTATTTCAGTAAAGAAAAAATTGACAAAAACGAAATTCTTTATAAAAGAGATCACAGTGATGTGATTTGTCCAAAGATGTCCACCTCCCAGTATTAAAACTATATACAAATATGAAGTTATTTAACTATTTGTGCAAACCTATACTATGTTTATTGCTATGTAGTGGTATTAATCAAGGCTATTCCCAGGCTTTGATGGGTCTATATGGTGGTACCATTATTGGAGGAAAACTCGAACAAAATGGAGAAAAATACAATAGTGGACTCGGGTGGGAGTTGGGCTACTCGGAAAGTGTGGGAGATCAGGGGGATGGGTGGGGATTTGAATTGGCCACCGAAATGGACTTTCGACTTATTGAGATAGAGGAAATTGACTATTTTGAAAAAGATTATAAGTTTTTGTTTGACGTTTATGGAGGACCAGGGGTGATGTGGTACGGTATCAGAGCAAGAGCCTTGATTGGATATTCGTTCTCTACATGGATTGACAATGCCATAAGTGGCGGAAAATTGGGGGCACTTTCGTTCAAACTTACACTTGACGTTACTCTGTCAGGACTCTTCAGCATTGGCGTGTTTTATAGGCCACTGAAACAAAAACTAATGGATAAGAGCGGTGTTGGTTTTACAACCCACCCGTCTTTTGGTATACGGTTTGCTTTATGGATGTAAAAAAAAATATATGACAACAAAAGAAACCATCAATCGAAGGCAGTTCTTTAAAGTAGCCACAAAAAAGGTTTTGCCAATTTTTGGGGCAATTGCTTTAGTTAATTTTCCAGTGCCACTAAAAGCCGCAAATACAGAGCCAATGGATTGCAGTTTTGGATGTCAGGGATCATGTGACGGAACATGTTCATCGTGCAGTGGTAGTTGCTCGAATAGATGTGCTGCTGTTTGCGAAGGTAGTTGTGGTGAGGCCTGTAGTAGAAGTTGCGACAAGTCCTGTAGCGGCAGTTGTTACGGAGGCTGCCAAACAACATGTGAGGGGTCATGCAGCGGTTCTTGTGATCGTTGGCTAAAATGAAAACAAAATTTATAAAAGAAGCTGACGAAGGATGGCAGTCCGGAATTGCCAAGAACATCTCGTTCATCGTTACGAAGGACTGCCAACTGGCGTGCAAGTAATGCTGTCTAGACTGGTAATATTAAACAAAAATGGTTGTATCATCATACGAGAGTATCGTCTTAATACTTAAGTTAGCCAGATATCTCCATAATTGTTTAATATAATACGGAGTATCCCGAAAAGCCGTCAAATGAGTAGGGAAACATCAAATCTTCAACATCATGAAAGAGAAGAAACAAAACGAAGAACTCCAATCGCGTAGAGAGTTCTTCAAAGAGTCCGCCAAGAAAGCGTTGCCCATTATTGGTGCAATAGCATTGGCAAATTCACCAATTTTCGCCCAACCTGTAACGGGAATTCCTATGGGGTGTATGGATAATACTTGTAGTGGAGGATGCAAAGGTACCTGCGACAGTACGTGCAAAGGAGGATGCACAGGTTGCGACGGTACATGTAAAGGCGGTTGTGATGGCTCTTGCAAGGGTAACTGCGACCGTGTTTCAAATTAGCATTAATATGTGTTCAAAAGGACTTACATTATGCCTCTTATGGTTTGATGTTTTAATCCACGATAAAAAGGAGTAACCCGAAAAGCCGTGAAGTGAGTAGGGGAAATAATTAGTTTTGTTTGTTATGAAAAGTAAAAAGCAGAAAGAAACGCTTCAATCGCGAAGGGAATTCTTCAAAGAGGCTGCAAAAAAAACGTTACCAATTATTGGAGCAATAGCATTGACAAGTTCTCCAATTATTGTACATGCCACAGAAACGGTTGTACCAATGGGCTGTGATACATACTGTAATAACAGTTGTCGGCAAACATGTGAAAACAAATGTACTGGTTGTGAAGGATCCTGCTCTGGTGGATGTGACAGAACCTGTTCTGGTTATTGTGATACGGGTTGTTATCAAGGATGCGAGAATACTTGCAGAGGAACCTGTGAAGGCTCTTGTAAGGGTAGTTGTGGTAATAATTGCAGTGGTGATTGCGAAAACACCTCCAGCTATCAGTACAAATAATAATCCGTAATACAAAAGAATGGGTATCTCAACAAATGTGAAAACCCATTCTTTTGAATAATATTGGCTGAATCTTTTTTATGCAAAAGGTTAGAAAAAATGATAATGCATGGCAGTCCGGCAGAGCGAAAAACATCACGTTCATTGTCACGAAGGACTGCCAGCTGGCATGCAAGTATTGCTATCTAGTGGGAAAGAATGTGAAGGAGCGGATGTCGTGGGAGACGGCGAAGGCGTTTATCGACTACGTGTTGTCGCATGAAAACGAGTTTCGCGAGGAGAGCGTGGTGTGGGACTTTATCGGCGGCGAGCCGTTCCTGGAGATTGAGCTTATTGACAAGATTTGCGACTACCTCAAGTTGCGGATGTTCGAGCTGAACCACCATTGGTTCAATAGTTACCGTTTTTCGTTCTCCACTAACGGCATCAACTACCACACGCCGGAGGTTCAGAACTTCATCCAAAAGAACCGCGAACACCTTTCAATAGGCATCACCATCGACGGCACGGAGAAGAAACACGACCTGAACCGCGTGTGGAAGCAGGCAACACCTAACGCCAACGGCATCACGCAGCCGTCGGAACGTGGCAGCTACAAGGATGTGGTGAAGAATATACCCCTGTGGCTGTCGCAGTTTCCCGACGCGGGGACGAAGGTGACAATCAGCAGCGCCGATATACCCTATATCACCGAGAGCGTGTTGCACCTATACAGCCTGGGCATCCATCAGGTGAACATCAACGTTGTGTTCGAGGATGTGTGGCAGGAGGGCGACGACAAACGGTTTGAAGAGCAACTGATGCAGTTGGCCGATGCTATCATCGACGGCGGCTGGTATCAGGACTACGCCTGCTCGTTCTTCAGCGAGCATATCGGCAAGCCCCTCGATCCCGAACTCGACAACCAGAATTGGTGCGGCGCTGGACGGATGTTGAGCGTCGACGCGGCGGGCAATCTCTACCCCTGCACACGCTTCGCCCAGTACTCGCTGCGCAGCAAAAAGGCGCTCGTCATCGGCAATATCCACGACGGCATCAACCAGAACCTGCTACGGCCGTTCCTAACGCTTGATCGCACAACGCAGAGTCCGCAGAAGTGCCTCGACTGCGAAGTGGCCAGTGGCTGCGCCTGGTGCCAGGGCGAGAACTACGACGCGGCACAGACCAACACCATCTATGAGCGTTCGACAGCCATCTGCCTGATGCACAAGGCCCGTGTGCGCGCCAACAATTACTATTGGAACAAGCTGTACCGCAAACTGGAGCTGGAAGGCCGCCGCGAAGAGTACGAAGCCAATAAACGCGATGTGAAACCAGAAATCTGTTAAGGCCATGATGCAATACCTTGTTATATTACTGGACGATACGTCGGTGAGCTACTGCCACGCCGACAATCCATATAAGGAACGCCGACTGATAAACCTCGACGACCTGCGGGCGGGCATCCGCTACGCCATGACGGAGAACCTGATGATTCAGTTCGTCTACCCCGACTATGCGCTACCAAAGGAGTACCTGGACGTGATTGACACCATCGACCACCACGACATTGTGCCCTATCCATTGAAGGGAGACGTGGTGGTAATTGAGAATGGAGAATTGAGAGTTGAGAATTTGGCTGACGCGGTGGTAGTGGTGAGGTTAAAGAAGGCGGAGCTTTTCGACAGCGGGGAAGCCATTGCGGCTACACTACCCAAGGTGCAACGTCTCAATGTGGTCGTAACCGATTTGGAGACTTTCACCGATGAAGATCTGAAACGGTACAACACATTGCTCGACCAGTGGGCGGCGGTGCTGAATGCGGAGTACCTGCATGGACGCACACCGCAGCTGAACCTGCTGACCGACCGCATGATGCTGACCAAACCCAACCATTGCAACGCCGGCGTGGAGAATATCACATTGGCACCCGACGGACGATTCTACATCTGTCCAGACTTCTACTACAGCCAGGCGGAGCCTGTCGGCGACCTGCAGAGCGGTCCCGCTATTCCCAACCAGCAACTATTGCGTCTTGACCACACACCATTGTGCCGTCACTGCGATGCATACCACTGCCGACGCTGCGTGTGGATGAACCGCCAGACGACGCTGGAGGTGAACACCCCCAGCCACGAGCAGTGCATCGTGGCTCACACCGAGCGCAACGCCGCCCGCCGACTGTTGGAGAGCATCCGCAAAGAAGCCACCTTCATGCCCGAAGTGGAAATTAAGGAAATCGACTATCTGGATCCGTTTGATGTACGGAAGGAATGGTAATTTCTGAACTAAAAGGTAAAAACTAAAATCTAAAAAAAAAGCACGATGAAAGAAAAAGTTGGACAAGTGACCGCCGAGGAGCGCAGCGAGATACAGCAGCTCTTCGAACGCAGAAACGGCCTCAACGAATTGGCCAAAATACTCACTCCCGAAAACGACGCCCTCTACCAGAAACTGGTGAAGGACATGGGCGAAACAGGCACCAAGTTCCAGAACTGGTGGGACAACATGGCGAAGAAGTACAACTGGAAGAGCACACCCAACGGCCACTGGGAAATCAACTTCGAGACCTGCGAGATTTTCCTTAGTGAATAGTGGTTGGTGAATAGTGATTAGTGAATAGAAAATTGAAAATAATATGAAACTGTTAGGCATTATCGGTGGTTCGGAGATTATCGTCATCCTGCTGATTGTATTGGTACTCTTCGGCGGCAAGAAGATTCCCGAACTGATGAAAGGACTGGGCAAAGGGGTCAAGGAGTACAAGAAAGCCATGAACGGCGTGGAGGATGAAGTGAATCACATCACCTCCGCAGAAGAGGTTCATGCGGATACCCCGAATCAAAAGAGCGAGCAAACGCGAGAGGAGCAATAATTCTCAATTTTCAACTCTCAACTCAAATTTTTCCCAGTGTCTGAGGGCAAAACTTTTTGGGGACACCTGGAGGTGTTCCGCTGGCTGCTGATACGTTGCATTGTGCTGGTGTTCGGTATCGCCGTTGCCGCCTTCTGTTACAAGGACTTTGTCTTTGAACAGTTGATACTGGCACCGTGCAACGCGGACTTCATCACCTATCGGTTGCTGGGCAAGATAGGGTTAGTGGCCAATGTGCAGCAGATCGACCTCATCAACATCAACTTGGCGTCGCAGCTGATGACCCACCTCAGTATCTCGTTCTATCTGGCACTGGTGGTGGCGTTCCCTTACTTGATTGTGGAACTATGGTTTTTCGTCAAACCCGCCCTCTACAGCAACGAGCGCAAACCCGCCGTGGTGGCCATACTGGCCTTCTTCTTTCAGTTCTTTCTCGGCATGGCACTGGCTTACTACCTCATTTTTCCACTGACATTCAATTTCCTCGGCACCTACCAAGTCTCCGCAAGGGTAGTCAACCAAATCTCCCTCTCGTCGTATATCGGCACTTTTCTGGGACTGATGTTTATGATGGGGCTAGTGTTCGAAATGCCTATCGTAGCCTACTTCTTCGCACGAATAGGGGTGCTCAAGTCGTCGCTGCTGCGACGTGGACGCAAGGTGGCAGTGGTGCTGATACTGGTGGCGGCGGCCTTTATCACGCCGAGTACCGACGTGTTCACCATGTGTATCGTGGCGTTGCCACTCTGGCTGCTGTATGAATTCTCCATCGAGGTAACGCGGAGAACGGAACCAAAAGAAATATCCGATTTAAACGACCAGTAAACATCATGTCCCCACGCCGCCAGGGAGGCGGTGGTCGCGGAAATACATTGTGTCGATGGTGCGGCCTTCCTCGCCGTGGAGTGCCATGGCGAACTCGGCGAAGGAGCGGTGTTCCATGTGGAGCACATTATAGACATCGCCCACATTGTCGATGAAGTGGGCGTCGCTGTCGGTGATGAAATTAAAACGTTTCAGGTAGGCAAACTTCTTCAGCATCTCGTCGCGCGTGATGAAGCGGTTGATCTCCAACCCGTCGGCTTTGAGGTCTGGCGGCACAAAACCCAGCTGACTCGTCAGCGAGGTAGTGCCTTTGTTGATATGCGCCGGCACAAAGAGTCCACCGATGCGGTGCACCTCATCGTAGAGGCCCTCGATGTCGACATCCACCGCGTTGAGCAGGTGGTAGGGTTCCTCACCCACAATCTCGTCGTTCTCGTCGACAATCAGCTGATAGCCAAAACGGTCCTCATCGTTGGGAATAGGCGGCAGATGGGCGTCGAGGAACGTCTGCATGGCGTCCAGCTGCTCGTCGGTCTCGAAGTAGGCCAGACAGTGCGCCTCCTCCTGCGAGGTGATCTCTACGCCGCCAAGCACAAACAGCCCCTGCGACTTGCCTATCTGCTGCGTTACCTTGACCTGCCGTGTGGTATTGTGGTCGGTGATGGCGATCATGTCCAAGCCTCGTGCCAAAGCACGCTGCACGATGGCCGTGGGCGACATCTCCAAGTCGCCGCACGGCGACAAAACCGTGTGGATGTGCAAATCAGTTTTGAAGGGAGTCATTGTTTTGTTTAATTGTTGGTTGTTTAATTGTTGATTTGACTATTCGTTGGACGAACTGCAGGACAAATCAACATTTCAACAATTCAACATCTCAACAATTCAACAATTGATAGATTTTGCCGACGGTCTCGTAGGTCTGCATGGTGGTGCTGAGGAAGGGGATGCCCTCTTCGTTGCTCTGTTCGAGGGTGTCCTCCGAAGCGGTCTGCCCCTTGACCAGGACAACGCAGGCCAGCTCCTTCAGCGAGGCGATGGCCATCACATTCTTGTGGGTTTGCAGGGTGACCCAGACATTGCCCATCTCGGCATTGCCCATCACATCGCTCAGCAGGTCGCTGACATAGCAGCCTTCGATGTCACGGTCCAGACCTTCGGCGCCCGAAAGCACCTGCAGATTCAATTTTTCAACGAGTTCCTTAACTTTCATATTCTTTGAATGATTAATGACTGGTAAATGGTGATTAACTTTTCAGTTGTGCAAAGATACAAAAAAGAGAACAAACGTACAATTAACGATTTCTTCGTACCTTTGCAATCTAACATTCAAAGAATCCCAAATTCACTGATTCACGAATTAACAATTAATGCATTCAAAATATTATGGCCGAACTCACCGAACAAGAACAGATTCGTCGCAACTCGCTGGAAGAACTGAAGAAACTGGGGATCAACCCCTACCCTGCCGCCCTCTATGAGGTAAACTGTAAGAGTGCCGAGATCCTGGAAGATTTTCCTAAAGACAACACACGCTATCAGGACATCAGCATCGCCGGCCGCATCATGAGCCGCCGCATCATGGGTGCCGCCTCCTTCGTGGAGCTGCAGGACAGCTACGGACGCATCCAGCTGTATGTCAAACGCGACGAGATTTGCCCCGGTGAGGACAAAACACTGTACAACACCGTCTTCAAACGGCTGCTGGACATTGGCGACATCATCGGTGTGACGGGCTATGTGTTCGTCACCCAGATGGGCGAGACCTCCATCCATGTGAAGAGTCTCACGGTACTCAGCAAGAGTCTGCGCCCGCTGCCCATCGTCAAGGAGAAGGACGGCGTGGTCTACGACGCTTTCAGCGATCCCGAGCTGCGCTACCGTCAGCGCTATGTCGACCTCATCGTCAACCCGCAGGTGCGCGAAACCTTCGTGCAGCGCGCCAAGATTGTCAACACCATGCGCAACTATTTCAACGAGCAGGGCTACCTGGAGGTTGACACACCCGTTTTGCAAAGCATTCCCGGCGGTGCCGCCGCACGGCCTTTCATCACCCACCACAACGCATTGGATATCGACCTCTACCTGCGCATAGCCAACGAGCTGTATCTCAAGCGACTCATCGTCGGCGGCTTCGCGGGTGTCTATGAGTTCAGCCGCAACTTCCGCAACGAGGGCATGGACCGCACCCACAACCCCGAGTTCACCGCCATGGAGATCTACGTCCCCTACAAGGACTACAACTGGATGATGACCTTCACGGAAAACATGCTGGAGCGCATCGCCCTGGCGTTGCACAACGACACCAAGGTCAACGTGTGGGGACATGAGATCGACTTCAAGCCGCCCTTCCGCCGTGCCCCGATGTGCGAACTCATCAAGGAGGAGACCGGTGTGGATGTGAGCGGCATGAGCGAGGAACAGCTGCGCGAGGCTTGCCAACAGCTCGGCGTGGAGACCGACGCCACTATGGGTAAAGGCAAACTGATCGACGCCATCTTCGGCGAGAAATGCGAGGGCAAACTCATCCAGCCCACCTTCGTCACCGACTACCCCATCGAGATGTCGCCCCTCTGCAAACGTCACCGCGACAATCCCGAGCTCACCGAGCGTTTCGAACTCTTTGTCTGCGGCAAGGAGCTGGCCAACGCCTACAGCGAGCTCAACGACCCCATCGACCAGCTGGGCCGCTTCCAGGAACAGCTGCGCCTCAGCGAGAAGGGCGACGACGAGGCCATGTTCATCGATATGGACTTTGTGCGCGCGTTGGAGTACGGCATGCCGCCGACCTCGGGCATGGGCATCGGCATCGACCGACTGGTGATGATGATGACCGGCGCACAGAGCATCCAGGATGTACTGCTCTTCCCGCAGATGAAGCCCGAGGTGCATGCCAATTCAGGCGAGGACGAAGGTGCCGACCTTGTGGCCCACGGCGTGGACGAAGCCTGGATTGCCGTACTGGCCAAAGCGGGTGTGAAGAGCTACGAACAAATGAAAGCCGCCAACCCCAACAAGCTGTTCAACGACCTCGGCGGTCTGCGCAAGAAGATGAAGCTTGACATCCCCGCACTGAAAAGAGAGCAGTTCGACGCCTGGCTCAAAGAAGATTGATCCAAGGTAACCACCTATTATTCGTGTTATTCGAACACGAATTGCACGAATAACACGAATATTGATTCGTTAGATTCGTGTTCAAAAAATTATTTAGAGGTTTTCGCACTATGTTCCAGGTCAGCACTTTTGAATTCAACCACATACAGGTCAACTGCTACATTATATGGGATGCCGAGACACACGACTGCGCCATTGTCGACCCCGGCATGTCGTCGCCAGCGGAACAAGCAACACTGCAGCAATACATTGAGCAAAACGATCTCAACCCGAAACTGATCCTGCTGACTCACGGACATGTGGACCACCTGGCGGGGCTGCGCCAGATGTGCGAACGCTATGGTCTTCCCGTCACCATGCATCCCGAAGGGCGTAAATTACTCAAGCAAGCCGAGGTCTACGGCTCGATGTTGGGCTTCAACGTCAACAATATGGACGACCTCGAAGTGCAGGAAATCCACGACAACGACGTTATCTCAATTGAAAATGGAAAATTGAAAATTGAAAATTTGGCTAACGCAAGCAATAATTCTCAACCCTCAACTCTCAATTCTCAATTTAAAATCGAATGCCGCTACGTACCGGGCCACTGCCCTGGCAGCATCTGCTATGTGCTGCACGACGAGAAGACGGTGCTCACCGGCGACGCCATCTTCCATTTCAGCATCGGCCGCACCGACCTGCCTGGCGGCGACTTCGACCTGCTGGTAGAGAAGCTGCAAAGCCGTGTCCTCACCCTGCCCGACGACTACCGCATCCTCCCTGGACACGGCATTCCCAGCATGGTTTGGAAGGAGAAGAAGTACAATCCGTTTCTGAAATAACAATCAGCCTATTAGACCAATTGGTCTAATTTCCCCCATCCGCAATGGTAAAGATTGATCCCAGCTGGTACGCAGTGCTGCAGCCACAGTTCGAAGCGCCCTATTTCGCGCAGCTCAGCGCCTTCGTCCGTGACGAGTGGCAGCACCACATCTGCTACCCTCCGGGATCCGAAATCTTTGCCGCTTTCGACAACACCCCCTTCGACCGCGTGCGGGTCGTCATCCTGGGCCAAGACCCCTACCACGAACCCCGACAGGCTCACGGACTCTGTTTCTCGGTGCGCGAAGGGGTGGCTGTGCCGCCATCGCTGGTGAACATCATTAAGGAAATTAACGACGACCTGGGTGCCCAGATACCCCTCACCCACGGCGACCTCAGCGGCTGGGCCGAACAGGGTGTGCTGCTGCTCAACGCCACGCTCACCGTGCGTGCCCACCAGGCAGGGTCGCATCAAGGCAAAGGCTGGGAGATATTCACCGACGCCGCCATCCAGGCGCTTTCGGCGCAGCGACAAGGCATTGTGTTCCTACTCTGGGGCAGCTACGCCATCCGCAAGTCGGCACTCATCGACCGATCACGCCACCACATACTCACCGCGCCGCACCCCTCTCCCCTGTCGGCCTACCGTGGATTCTTCGGCTGCCGCCATTTCTCGCAGTGCAATCAGCTACTGCAACAGCAAGGCCAGCCACCCATCGACTGGACCCACATCCGGTAAAAGCAAGGAATCCCGAATGGGATTACATGGTTTTTCGTACTTTTGCAACAGCAAACATCCTTCCTCCTCAAAAACGAAACAAACACATAACAGAAGATTACATATTATAAAACAAAACGTTTGCTATTTGTTCCGACCAGTCTGAAACGTGGAAAATTTCAAACAAGGCTACAAGGACAGCAAAGGCAAATGTTCGCGAATTGGCGAGCATTTTGGTCTTTCCTTGTAGAGGTTTTTCCACGACCGCAGACTGGAGACGAAAGTTGCTCGCCTCCTTTTTTTTTGTGGTCGTTGGAAATCAACAAGGAATCGGTAGCCAAGCGTGCAAACAGATAGCCGTATGCAAGTGCCGATAGGACAGATTATCCGTGAAGAGTTGCGTCGTCACGGTAAAACAAATCATTGGTTAGCTGACCAGATCCATGTCAATCCGCGGACAATCAACAAAATTTTCCTCAAAAACACCATAGACACCCACCAGCTTCTATTGCTGTCCAAAGCACTCGAGGTGGATTTCTTCAGGTTTTATTCTGACGCATTGAATTGATTGCCCAAATCGGGCGACATGCCCGATTTGGGCAATCAATTTTACTGTCCGCAAAAAGCAAGAAGGTTATTTTTGCAACTTGTTTACGCGACTTTACGCCATCATCCGTGAAGACGGACTCGATAATATCGCAAAACACATACACCAACAAACTCAAAACCCGACGGCCCGATGGGATATAACCGGGAACCAAATCTATGAAAAACAAACACCTGCGAACAATATTACTTTCGATTTTATTATTGCCGTTCATTTCGTGCGAGAAAGAAGGTGGAGGCGGGTCCTCATCCACAAATACATCTTTGTTACCCAGCCTGTCAACACTATACAGCTATCTTGGCCGAACAGACTACGAGGCAATCGTACAACAGTTCAGAAATTCAGGTTGGACGGCAGCCATCAACCCCTACGACCCAGGATACAATCGTTACGGCATTGTCGAAATTGTAAAACCTTTCCCTGAATCGTCGTACGATGAGAACCCCCACTATGACGAATATGCCTACTACTATGTGTTTGAGTTTGACAACGCCATCTATTCCGCAGAGCATGAACACGACTATTACGATGCAGAACGAGTGTCGGTGATGCACGAGCATTTCGACCAAATCTTAAACGAACAAAAACAATTAAGTAAGAACTGGTCCTTGTTGGAATTCACCGCTCGCATACAAGATGCCAACTACAATTACACTTATTATAATTCCATTGATGAATTCCAAAGTGCTGCTCAACATGCGGATTTCCTTGACAACACGTACGGATACAGCACAAGCAGCTATAGCAACGGAATCACCATAAAAGTCAATTTTGGAGAAAGTTATATCGTATACCGTATTTACAAAACAAGCATATACAACCAACGACACAATATAGATTAAAACTGGAAAAATAAGCAGAGCAATGAAAAACAGATACTTACTTGCGGTAACATTGGGAGCTGTCATTCTTGCGCTGTCTTCGTGCGAGAAAGACGGCGGCAGGTCGTCGTCAAACGGGAGCAGAACGGCCTCGGACAACATACCGCTTGCCAGTTTCGCCACGCTGTACAGCTATATCGGTCGGACGGACATCGAAAACATTGCGCAGCGGTTCCGCGACGAGGGATATACCGTGAATATCAACTATCCCGAAGTGGAACAGGGAGACCAGACTGGCCAGATATACGCCGAAATATATTACAATAGCGGCAATGGCAGTGCCTACGGCTACACTCTTTACTTCAACCTTGAAAACATCATATCTCGATGTAGATATAAACTCTATAAACCAAAGGCAAGAGATGAAATAAGTAACATACTCGGCGACCAATTACAGTTTTGTCGCAACTGGACGCAGACAAGTTTCAGGGCTTCAATCAGGCAAGAGGGAGCAAATCACATCGAATTTTCCACGGAATTTTCCACGGAAGAGGAGTTCCAAGCAGGCCTTGTCGAGATTAACGGCCCCACCGAATACATCAGATCTTACACCATATATGACAACGGATTCAGTTTGGAGATTAACTGCGATGGCGATGTAAATTTATGGTATGAAATCGAAAGACAATCGATGCTACAGGACTGACCATAGCGGGCGTTACCGCTACAATGACCATGTATGATTTTTACGCATACGTCAACGACGAAGCGATTATTGACGAGAAAGAACTGATGATAGCAGCCACCAACATTACTCTCACTGCGAGCAAATAAAAGGGCATACGCCAGTAATCATTTTTATTGACACTTATTTTACCATATTTTAGACCCGACGGCCCGATGGGTTATAACTGGGAACCAAATCTATGAAAAAAACGTTTTTATTTTTTGCTATTGCAGCTTTTGCAATCCAAGTGAACGCACAAACCCATTTTTCACTGCATCTGGGAGGTGCATTCCCGTCGGGCGACTATGGCGCCTACAACAAGGTGGAAAAACTCTCCATCATTAAACCAAAAGGTAAGGATGGTAGTGCCTCCATGGGCATCAACCTGGGAATGAAAGCCAAATTTGATATCGCCAGCGTCAACGGTCTCGGCGTGATAGCCACCGGTGACATCTTCTTCAACGGTATCAACAGCGACTTCTCCGACGATTTTGCCAAGTACCTCGAAGATAATGAATGGGGAACCGCTGACGATTGGGAGATAACCACCCCCAAGTACTTGAATGTACCCATCATGGTTGGTGCCAACTACACCTACAACGTCAACAGCAACATCGGACTGTTCGGAGAAGCCGCCGTGGGTGTCAATTTCAGGAAAATCACCAATCTTAGCGCCACCTACACCGACCCCTCGAACGACGAAGCTGTAATCAAAAACACCTTTGACATATCTACCAGCTTTGCATTCCAGATCGGTGCTGGCTTGATTTTCAATGAGAATGTCAGCCTTGGAATCCATTATTATTCTTTGGGTAGCAGCAAGGTCAAAGGCAAACAGACCATAGAATATCCTTCATCTTGGGGAAGGACCGATGTCAACGACAAAATCAAAGTCGGCAAGTTGACCACCGGCATGCTTGCCTTGCGCTTGGGTTTCCACTTCTAATCAGCCGATAATTCTATTTGAACGACATAATCACCCCCTCCCGCGACCTGTTTTTTAGGGCTTCATACTCCCGTCATTTTGTGGAAGGTCTGCTCGAGGGGGTGTTTCTTTCAAACAAAAACCTAAACCATGAAGAAACTCTGGTTAATGTCTCTGACTGTCGCCACATTCCTCATGCTTGATTCATGCAATAAAAGCAACAACGATGAAATAATTCCGATTGTAATGTCCGGCAGTGTATGGAAATGCGTCACAGGTGAAATACCCAACCACCGGGTTCAAACCCTTGCCTTTTTTGACAATAACACAGGAAGCAACAGCGATTCGCTTTATTACACTTACGAACAAGACAGCATAACCCACAGATGTGCCGAAGTGCAGATAGAGGTTTTCACCTATACACACCTCATCAATAGTGGAACTATTTATAAACCCAGCAGCACCCAATCGTATGTCTGTCTGAATGACACTACACTCTCAACAAACGGAACCATCTTTAAACGAATCAACTAACAGGAAAGAAACAATCGCCCCTCTGGAACCTTCTTTTTTGGGTCTTATACTCCCGTCATTTTGTGGATGGTTCCGTTGAGGGGCGATTAGTTTGTCTTTTAGAACGAGAAACTCATACCAGCAGACCAGAGGAAGGGCAACTGGTCGACACGCTCGAAGGTCATGCGGTCGAAGTAGAACATGTTCTTTCGGTTGTAGACATTCGTCACTCCCAGATTGACCTCCAACACCGAACGCGAGCCGATGGAAAACTTGCGCTTGACACCCATATCCAATCGATGGTAGCTGGGCAGACGGCCGCCATAGAGTTCCGCATAATAGATGCCATAGGTACCCTGAGCGGTGGTGTAGTTCTGCGCGATGCTGCCCGACGACGGCTGCTCGTAGACACCCTGCGTCTGCGTGAACGGGAAGCCGCTGCCGAAGCTCCAACGGGCACTCAGCTCCCACTCGCGCTGGTCACCCAAGGCGTAGGTGACCATGAGGTTTACCGTGTGGCGACGGTCATAGTGGGGATGATAGGTCATCAGCTCATCGGTACGCTCCACGTTGCCCAACGAATAGGTGGCCCACACATAGAGTCGTTCCACATCGTAGCACAGACTCAAGTCGAGACCATAGGCGACGCCGTCCTCAATCATGTAGTCCGTCATGTAGTACAAATCGATATAGTAGGGACTGCCCGGCGTGGTATAGGCGGCATCCATACGGTCGTACATCTTGTTGTGGTTGGAGTTGAGCAGATGGTGGAAGTGCTTGAAGTAGACCTCCGCATTGACATTCAGATGACGGGTGATGTCGTACTCCGCACCCAAGACAACATGCTGCGCCCGCTGCACACATCCCTCAATCTCTTCGCCGCGGAACGTGGAGGGCTTGTTCAGGTCACCCGATCCAGTGAGAAATCCGCTGAAGAGGTTGACAATGTCGTTGTCGGAACGGGCGTCGAGAAACACCTGACTGTAAAGGCCGGCGGCCAACTTGAAGCGCAGCCAGTCAGTGGCATTGTATTTGAGTGCCAGACGAGGCTCTATGCTCCCTTCGCTGAGCGAGCTGTAAAAGATATAGCGGATGCCCGGTTCGAAAAGCAACTTGCCCCACTGCGCATGGTAGGTGAGATAGGCTGAGATGTTGTTGGTGTGCTCCTCCTGCGTGGTGCGCAGGTTATAAGCATTATAGTACGAATAATCGGTGGAGTACTGCTCCATGGCGATACCGTAATGGAGCTTGTTACCTCCATAGAAATTGGTGACGCCGATATTCATATTGAAACCCTTAATGCCGCTGCGCTGGTCGCGACCGGAACCGTCATCGAGCGTGATCTTGTAGTCCGAGTAGGCCAGCGTACCTTCCAGCAACGACGAGGTGCCCGTCACCAACACAAAGTTGGAACCAAAACCATAGTTACGCCAATGGTAATCGTTGAGCGAATGGTAGTTGCTCACCGAATCGTCGAAACGGAAGCCGAAGAAATTGATTTTGCTACCCGAGCCGGAATTGATACTCAGTTTGCCGTAGAGGTCAAGAAAATCGTAAGGCAGCCCGCTTTCGATGTACGGATAGAAGGTGCCCGACGACTTGGACAGATAGGAGTTCTTGGCCGAGAGGATATAAGAGATGGTGGACTTGTCCTTGTCGGTCTCCTTTTTCAACGGTCCTTCGAGCAACATGCTGGCGCCGAAAGTGTTGACACCCACCTTGCCGCTCTGGCGACGCTTGTTGCCGTCGCGCGTGGTGATATCCATCACCGACGAGAGGCGTCCACCGTACTCGGCACCGAAACCACCGGTATAGATGTTGGCGTTGAGAATCATATCCGTTTCGAAAACCGAGTAGAGGCCGATGGCGTGGAAGGGATTGTAGACAATCATACCATCCAGCATACAGAGGTTCTGAATCATCGAGCCGCCACGAATGTAGAGCTGCCCACCCTGGTCGCCCGTCGAGTTGACACCCGGCAGCACCTGCAGATACTGCGCCAGGTCGCTCTGTCCACCGATGGAAGGCATCTGTTGTATCTGCTTGGCCGTAATCTTCTCCACCGACACCTGGGTCTGCACCTTGCGCTCCTCGGAGCGGGACTCGGTAATCACCACCGACTGCAGCTGTCGGGCGCGGGACTTCAGCTTGATGTTGAGCGTCAGCGTCTGTCGGCCGCTGAGGGTGATGGATTCGGTATGTTCTTCATAGCCCACATAGCGGACACGTAGCGTGTAGCTGCCGGCCGGTATGCGGTTGATGAGGAAGAAACCGTTGAGGTCGGTGGCGGCACCGTGCGACGTACCGTCCAACACCACATTGGCATAGGGGATGGCCTCGCCGTTGTCCTCGTCATACAACACACCCTTCACCGTACACTGCGCCTGAACGGAATTGAGATTTGAGAATTGAGAATTGAGAATTAGGCTTGCGCAGAAAAGTATCTTTAGAAATCGGTTCATTTTCATGGTTCTCCTGCTCGGCGTTCCGCCTTGCGATATCTATAAATCCTGTAAATTATTCTCTTCTAGTGTATTGCATCAACTCCTAACTTCAATAACCACTAACCCATAACCCATAACCATTAGCATTCAATGTATTATCTTAAAGACCAACTCTTTCAGTATCTCGCCGTCGGTCACGGTGCCGCTGTTGCCGATACCTTTGCTGCGCAGGTCTGCCTCGTTCAGATAGCCGATGCAGGCGGCCAGCTTGCCCAGCGTGTAATTGCCGGCGGCAGAGGCATACTCCTTCACGAAAAAGGGATGGACGCCCAAAACGGAGGCCGCCTCGCCCTTGTCGGGCAACTGAATGTAGATCATCAGCTTGACAAGATACGAATAGAGGGTAGGCAGCACCATCTGGATGGGGTTGCTCTTGGGATTGGCGGCGAAATAGTTGACGATGCGGTTGCATTTGACCACATCGCGTCGACCGATGGCCGACTGCAATTCGAAGACATTGTACTCGCGGCTGATGCCCACCACCTTCTCTATTACGGCGGCGGTGACGGCGCCCTGCGCGCCAAGGGTGGCAAAAATCTTCGACAGCTCGTTGGCAATCACCGTGAGGTTGTTGCCCAGCGAGTCGGCCAGCAGCATCGCACAGTCGGGCCGGATGGTGTAGCCGGCACCCTCGACATAGTCGGTGATCCACTGCGGCAGCTGGTTGTCGTAGATACGGGGATAGTCGAACACCTCACCCACTTTCTGCAGCTTCTTGTAGAGGCTTGTGCGCTTGTCCATCTTCTTGTGACGATAGCAGAAGACCAGCACCGTGGAGGGCATCGGCTGGTCAAGATAAGGAATCAGTGGCTCCCAGTCACGAATATCCTGTGCCTCCTTGACCAACACCAGCTGTCGATCGCCCAGCATGGGATAGCGTTTCGACAGACCCACGACGGCCGACATCTCCACATCGCGGCCATAGCAGACTGTCTGGTCGAACGACTGCGCCGACTCCTCGACGACATGCTTCTCGAAGAAGTCCGACAACTGGTCGATATAATAGTTCTCCTCGCCAGTCAACAGATAGACAGGCTTCCAGTCGCCCCCTTTCAGGCGACGCAAGACCGACTGTATACTCTCTGTAGCTTGTTTTGCCATAATCTAATTCACTTGACCACGGATTGAACAGGTTAAACGGATTATACAACTATCCTTTCCATTTCCACCTCATCTGAACTTCCAAAGTTGTAAAGCAAACCAAGCTTATAGCCTGTGGCATGAAGGTAATTAAAGACCTGGGAGCGATGAGCATCATCCAAAGCACTTACCGCTTTCAGCTCCACAATTATCTTATCAAAACACACAAAATCTGCCCTGTAAGTTTGTTTTAACACTACATCTTCATATTGAATCCTCAGCTCTTTCTCTCGTTCGTAAGGTATGTTGCGCCGCTGAAACTCTATCTCCAGCGCCTCTTGATAGACAGCCTCAAGGAAACCGTGACCCAGTTTATTGTAAACATGGAACACTGCTCCATTGATAGCATAACTCATATCTTTGTATAGCAACATATCCGTCTAATCCGTAAAATCTGTGTTCGTTTATGCTACAAAGATACGGAGAAAAATCTGTTTAATCGTGAGGACTGATAATAATTAGTTTTTTTGACCACGGATTTAACGGATTGACACGGATGATCCGTTTTATCCGTACGATCCGAGTTCGTTTATACCACGAAAATCCATTCATTCGTGACCGCTGATATTTGTGTTTCTTCGACCACGGATTTAACGGATCCACACAGATTATCCGTTTTATCCGTACGATACGTGTTCGTTTATACCACGATAATACATTCATTGGTGACCGCTGATATTTGTTTTTTTGACCACGGATTTAACGGATCCACACGGATTATCCGTTTTATCCGTGCTATCCGTGTTCGTTTATACCACGAAAATGCAGGGAGAAATCTGTTTATTGGTGATCGCTGATATTTGTGTTTCTTCGACCACGGATTTAACGGATCCACACAGATTATCCGTTTTATCCGTACGATCTGTGTTCGTTTATACCACGAAAATGCAGAGAGAAATCTGTTTATTGGTGACCGCTGATATTT
>JAFSYK010000062.1 GCA_017449975.1 Bacteroidales bacterium | reverse complement strand
TCGAAAAGTGGGAACTTTTCGAGGCTCGGCTCACAAGTCCACAGGACTTGTTCACACCATTGTTCCATCGGAAAGGCAAAAAATCTGCTCGCCCATGTCCATAATAAAACTCATCAATCAAATTTAAACAGCTTCTAAGAATTATGGAAACCGAACGAATCGTATTGCGTCCGTGGCGTGAGAGCGACGCGGAAACGCTGTTCAAATATGCCTGCGACCCCGAGGTGGGACCGCGTGCCGGCTGGCCGCCGCACAGGAGTGTGGAGGAGAGCCGGGAGATTATCCGTACCCTTTTCGCCAGCGACCATATCTGGGCCATTGAATGGAAAGAGACCGGCGAACCTATCGGCTGTATGGGTTATATGGTGCATGGCGAGAGCAACATCGACATTGCCGCCAACAATGCCGAGGTGGGCTACTGGGTGGCGCGTCCCTACTGGAACCGTGGCATCTGCAGCGAGGCGCTGCGGCTGCTGATAGACTTCTGCTTCAAAGAGAAGGGCTTCGACACGCTGTGGTGCGACTATTTCCCCGACAATCCCGCTTCGGGACGTGTGATGGAGAAATGCGGCTTCCGCGACACCGGCAAGGTGAACTGCTGCAGCCGCCTACAGCTCGGCAGCGAAAAGCCCGTCCGTATCATGCGATTGGAGAATAAGGAGTAGGTAAAGTAAACCTCTAATTATTATTGAGAACACGAATCTAGCGAATCTAACGAATTATTATTCGTGTTATTCGTGCAATTCGTGTTCGAACAAGACGAATAATTAGTGGTTGCCTAAAGGAATCCTTTTTTTACTAACTATACTAAATCGACTCAACAATGACACGCAAACATTGGATTGACAACTTGCGTTGGGTGACGGTGCTGTTGGTACTGCTCTACCACGTGGTCTATTTCTACAATAACAAAGGCGTTTTCGGCGGTATTGGCGGCTTTGGCGACGGACCGTAGTATCAGGATGTCATCCAGTACATCCTTTATCCCTGGTTCATGCCGTTGCTGTTCCTGCTGGCGGGTGTCAGCGCCCGCTATTCGCTGGAGCGCAACTCGGCTGGCGCTTGGTTCAAGAGCTGTACCCGCAAACTGCTGGTGCCTGCCACCATCGGCCTTTTGGTGTTTCACTGGATGACCAGCTACTTTAATACCCATCTGACGGGTGTCGATGTGCTGGCGGCGGTGCCGCAGCCGGTGAAATACTTCTTGTGGGTGTTCAGCGGCGTAGGACCGCTGTGGTTCATTCAGGATCTGTGGCTCTTCTCGCTGCTGCTTCTGCTGGTCCGAAAAATCGACGCAGCGGACCGGCTCTACAGGGCCAAGTTCAGTGCTGTCTGGATTTTTCTGTTGGGTATCATCTTTTTGCTTGCCCATCAGGCGCTCGTCTGCAACCTGCGTCCCGAGAGTCTCGACGGCCTGTGGAACCTCTACCAGCCTGTGTTCTATTTCATTCTTTTCCTGATGGGCTACTACATCTTCTCGCGCGACGAAGTGCAGGAGATCTTGGGCCAATACTGGATTCTGCTGATGACTCTCGCCGTTGTCTCGGGCGTGGCGTTTGTCGTCACCACCTTCGGCGCAAACTACACCCTGTCTCAGTACATAGCCGGCCCGTTCTACAACCTCTATGGCTGGCTGATGTGCATGGCTATGATGGGTTGGTTCAAGGCTCGCTTCGACCGCACGGGACCTTTTGCCACCTATATGACGCGCAGTAGTTTTGGACTCTATGTTGTCCACTATCTCGTCGTCGTCGGTCTGGGCTCCATCCTTTACCGGCACACCACGCTGCCGCCATGGGCAGACTACGCCATCCTCACCGTGGCGGTCTTCGGCTTGTCGCCACTCCTCTACGAAATCTTGCACCGCATCCCCTTCATCCGCTGGTGCCTGTTCGGAATAAAGAAAAACAGGAGCATGGAATAAATGGGAATCGGTTTTGCACAATCGAAAATAATGCGTATTTTACGCTTCTGGTGCTTGTTGTATGGGGCAGAATGTATTAACGAATATTGCGGCATAATAATGAGAAAAGAATACACAAACAGCGATGTTTACGAGTTCCTCGAAGAGGAATGTCGATACTATCCCGACTTATGGAAAGAATTCGGAGAGGGAATTCTTTCACATACAAAGGATGCAAACTTCTGGGAATCGTTGTCTGAAAAACTTGATTGCGTCTGTATTTTAGTCGGTACACAATAATTTCAAAATACATACGTTACTTCTGAAAGAAGTAAATGGCTTAATACAAACGACTATGGCACAAAATCTCAAGGAAAAATACATCAATCCGTATACCGACTTTGGTTTCAAGAAGCTGTTTGGTACTGAGATGAATAAAGATTTGCTCATCAGCTTCCTTAATGCACTTTTTATGGGACATCAGAACATCAAGGAGGTGAAATATCTTCCCACAGAACATTTTGGTGTCTATGGTGATAGTCGGCGGGCTATTTTTGATGTTTATTGTGAGGATGAGAACGGAGGAAAATTCATCGTTGAGATGCAAAATGTTTACCAGCAGTTCTTCAAAGACCGTAGCGTGTTCTATTCAACATTCCCCATTCAAGAACAAGCCAAGGTTGGAGGAGATTGGGACTTCAACTTGAAAGATGTCTATACAATAGGAATACTCAATTTTGTTTTCCGAGATGATGAGTATTCCGATGATTGCTATCACCATGAAGTAAAATTGATGGATACTGCGACAAAGAAGGTTTTCTATGATAAGCTGACCTACATCTATCTTGAAATGCCTAAGTTTAACAAGACCGAGGATGAACTTGAGACAATGTTTGATAAATGGCTCTTTGTGCTTCGCAATTTGTCGCGTTTGTTTGAGCGCCCTAAAGCCTTGCAAGAAAAGATTTTCACGAAACTTTTTGAACAAGCAGAGATATCGCGTTTCACCCCAGAAGAGCGTCGTGGCTACGAGGACAGTGTGAAGGCTTATCGCGATATCAATAATGCAATTAATACGGCCAAAGCAGAAGCCAAGGTTGAGGCAAATACGGAGACAGCTAGTAAGATGAAGGCAAAAGGTTTTTCGGCTGATATTATTGCAGAGGTAACAGGTCTCACTGTTGAAGAAATCGAGACGCTTTAGTTTTCATCAAGATGACCCAAGCGCAGGCGGTTATAGAAACTATTGACAAGTTGGGTGGCGTTGCAACGCCTAACCAAATCAATCAGCATGTGTTTGAGGTAGAGGGTTGTGTGTGGAAGACAAAGACTCCGTTTGCCAGTGTTCGTAGAATCGTCCAACAAACAATACGTATCTGGTAAGTATCTTGTCGAGAAAGGGGCAAGTTGATTTTAGAAGAAGAAGGTGAAGCCGGCGGAGAGGGTTAGGACATCGGAGTAGAAGTTGCGCGATTTGGAGTTGTCGGCGTAGATGTCGCTGAGCCAGGCGAATCCGGTGCGGAGGTTGACTTTGAAGTGCTCGCCGCCGATGCGGAAGAGGAGCTGCGGTTCGAGCAGCAGGTTGGTCGTGGTGTAGTCGTATTCGGTGGAGGCGATTTTGTCGCCGTTGCCGTCTAACTCGTGATAGTTGAAGTTGGGCATATAGGCGCCGACCTTGAATCCAAGCGCAAGGTCGATATGGGCGCCGGTGAGGTCGTGCCAGCCGATGTTGGCCTGTGCGTAGGGTATCACGAAGGAACCATTGTAGGCAAAATTATGATTGTTGGCCGACTCGGAGTTCGACTCTACCTCGTCGGACCAAGCGCCACCGAAACCGACACCGGCATAGCCTTCCAGCACAGATTTCTCGCCCAGCGGATAGTAGGCGCCGGGAGCGGCCTGCAGGTAGTAGTTTCTGCCGCCGTAGTTGGCGTGCAACTGACCCGAGAACCAGTCGTTGAAACCGTGGGACACGGTGGTGTTGAAGGTGAAGGTGCTGGGCGTAAGCCACCACGACAAGCCCAGCGAGGCATCGACACGGGTGTCGCCGCTGTGGTTGATGAGGGGGATGTCGACGGATTGCGGATGATAGATGCTGCAGCTGGCAAAGGTCAGGCTGACGAGCGCTGCGAGGAGGGCGGTTTTGAATTTATTCATAGGAAGGGGGGAGTGTTGGGTTGTTGAGTTGTTGGGTTGTTGAGTTGTTGAGTTGTTGAGTTGTTGAGTTGTTTTTTTGGGGGGGATTGGGGGATTGGAGGGGTTGCTTAATGCAGTTCTTTGACGGGGAATTGGAAGTAGGTGTCGGGGTAGGGTTCGTTGGCCAGCGTGAAGTGCCACCATTCGCAGTCGTAGGGCTTGAAGCCGTGGCGCAACATGGCGTTGCGCAGCAGCATGCGGTTGGCGAACTGTTCGGCGGTGATGGTGTCGTTCGGGCGGTATTCACCGGTCTCGAGGTTGCCGCCGCAGTCGGGATGACTCTCATCTCCAAACCAGTCGAAGGTGCCGCCCATGTCCACATCTTTCTCGGTACGCATGTCGAAAAGGGTGAGGTCGACCGTGGAGCCGCGCGAGTGGCTGCTTTGGGTGGCGATGTAGCCCAGACGGAAGAGGTCTTTCTTGTCGACCATGGGGTAGAAATAGCTGCGCATCAGCGTGTCGTCGATGGCCTGGCCCCAGCGCACGAAATGGTCGACGGCGCATTGCGGACGGTATGCGTCGTAGATTCGCAGCAGGTAGCCCTGCGCTTTCAGCTCGTCGCTGACAACACGCAGGCTATCGGCGGCCTGACGGGTCATCAGTGCCGTGGGCTGCTCGTAGCCGTCGATGCGGCTGCCGATGAAGTTGTAGGTACTGTGGTAGCGGATTTCCAGCAGGACGTCGGGCACCACGTCGGTGATGGTGACGAAATCGGAGGAGTCGGTGGCCGGCGACGGAGCCGGTGCCTCGGGTTTTTTGTGGCAAGCCGACAGGCACAACGCCACAACCGTAAGGACAAACAAATAGTGCTGTTTCATAGGGATGATGTCTAAAAAGATTTTTCAAAGATACAATTTTAATTGAAACTGAAGCGCTGAAAAATGCAAGTTGTTTTTCGTGAATGGTTTGCCGATGGTCAGGTGAATGATGATTTGCTTTTGTAAAACAATCCCGATTCACCTTTTTTTCGTAATTTCGCACTATGAATTCTGCGACTTCTTTTGGCGATTGGCTGCCCCGCGTTGTGGAGGCGGTCAACAGTTGGGTGTGGAGTCCGGCATTGGTGGGACTCTGTCTGCTGGCCGGTCTCTATTTTTCATTGCGTACCCGCTTTGTGCAGGTGCGCCGTTTCGGTGAGATGTTCCGCCTGCTCTTTGGCAGTGCCGGAAAAGACAAGAAAGCCACAGGTATCTCCTCGTTCCAGGCTTTTGCCATGGCTCTGTCGGGACGTGTGGGAACGGGTAACATCGTCGGTGTGGCCACCGCTATCGGATTCGGCGGTCCCGGCGCCATCGTCTGGATGTGGATTATCGCTTTCTTTGGTGCCGGCAGCGCCTTTGTCGAGGCCACGCTGGCACAGATATACAAGGAGAACCACAACGGCCAGTTCCGTGGTGGTCCCGCTTACTATATCGAGAAGGGTTTGGGCAGCCACCTCTTCGGCGTCCTGTTCGCCGTGCTGGCAGCGCTGGCCTGCGGCATACTGCTGCCGCCGGTGCAGTGCAACGGCATCGCGCTCTCTTGTGCACAGACGTTCCATGTGGAGGCGTGGGTTGTGGGACTCGTCGTCGCCTCGCTCATCGCGTTGGTCATCATCGGCGGCGTCAAGCGCATCGCCAATGTGGCGCAGATTGTGGCACCCTTTATGGCGGTGCTCTACATCCTGTTGTCGCTCGTCGTGCTGGTGGTCCATTGGCAGGATGTCCCTACCGTGTTTCTCAGCATGCTGCGTGGCGCCGTGGGCATCAACGAGGTGGGCGGCGCCCTGCTGGGCAGCACCATCGCCTGGGGTGTGAAACGAGGCATCTACAGCAACGAGGCAGGGCAGGGCACAGGTCCCATTGTCGCCGCCGCCGCCAAGGTGAGCCATCCCGTCAAGCAGGGTCTCGTGCAGGCCTTTTCGGTCTATATCGACACCTTGCTGGTCTGCACCGCCACGGCACTGATGATTCTGGCTTGCAAGACGTACAATATCATCGACACGGTGCAGCAGACTTCGGGCGGCGCCGTGGTCACCTACCTGCAGCAGAACCCGCAGGCACCTGCCGGTGAGCCGGGCGTATTCTACACCACTGGCGCATTGGGCACCGTCATCGGACCTCACGCCGGCGACATGATTATCTCTATCGCCCTGTTCTTCTTTGCTTTCACCACCATCATGGCCTATTATTACTATGCCGAGACCAACCTTGTCTACCTCTTCAACCGCTGGCGTCGCCGCATCTACAAGAAGCATCCCGAGCGGCTCGAAGAGTTGGAACGCGCCGATAGGTCCTTCGGCGACGACCGCGGCGAGCGCGTCGTGGTGTGGCTGCTGCGTTGCGGCACCATCGTGGCGGTTTTCTTCGGCTCCATGGCGGGCAGTGGCGTGGCTTGGACCTTTGGAGACATCGGGGTGGGAGCGATGGCTTGGATCAACATTGTGGCCATCCTGCTGCTCTCGCCCAAGGCGTTGCGTGCGTTGAAGGACTACGAGCGGCAGAAGAAAGAAGGGAAGGAGCCCAAGTTTGTCCCACAAGAACTGAATATCAAAAATGCCGAGTTTTGGGAAAATGAAATGCCTGAAAACTAAATTACTATAAACATGAAACCTGTTCTATTGTCTATTTTGATTCCTTTTTTCATCAATATGGGTTGTGCCATGCGTTCCGGTTCCGGATCGGTGACGACACTGAAGGTGGATGATTTTGCCCAGATTGTTGCGCAGAAGGAGATGCCGCTCATCGATGTGCGTACCCCGAAAGAGTTTGCCGAAGGCCATATCGACGGCGCGGTGAACATCGACGTGAAGGCCTCCAATTTTGCCGAGCGGGTCCAGTCGTACCAGGGTAAAGTTGCCGTCTATTGCCGCGGCGGCAGGCGCAGTCTCTCGGCTGCCAAAATCCTGGCAGCGCAGGGTTGCACGGTCTACAACCTTGACGGCGGCATCCTCGCCTGGCAGAAGGCTGGCCGTCCGACGGTCAAATAAATGCTATTTCTTGGGCTCGACGTGCAGGGTGATGTGCGTCGTTTCGCCAAATTGTGCTTTCAGCGCGCGCTCTATCTCGCAGGTGCGGGCATGCGCTTCGGCCAGCGGTAGTCTGCCGTCCATGCGGATGTGCATCTCGATGGCGTAGCGGCTGCCGATGCGACGTGTGCGCAGATGGTGCGGGTCGCCCACGTCGGGGAATTGCGCCACAATCCGCAATATCTCCCGTTCCACCTCGTCGGGCAGCGAGGCTTCCATCAGTTCGTCGAGACCCTGTTTCAGCAGCGTCCATGCCACATGGAGGATGAATCCAGCCACCACCAGTTCTGCCAGTGGGTCGAGCACCGTCCATCGGTCGCCCAGCAGGATGGCGCCGCCGATGCCCACGAGTGTGCCTAACGACGACAGCGCGTCGCTGCGGTGGTGCCATGCGTTGGCTTCCACAGCGGGCGAGTGCAGCGCCCGACCGCGGCGCAGCGTGTATTGACAGATCAGCTCTTTCACGACAATCGACACTACGGCCGCCCACAGCGCCAGCGCGTGGGGTGCCTGCAGCGTGCCGCCTTCGTACCAGAACAGCAGTGATTCGATGGCATGCCATCCGAGTCCCACGGCCACCGCTGCCAGCGCCAACCCGATGAGGGTGGTGGCGAGGGTCTCGTATTTGCCATGGCCGTATTCGTGGCTGCCGTCCTCGGGTTTGCCGCTGATGCGCACAAACACCAGCACCACGGCGTCGGTCAGCAGGTCTGACAGCGAGTGCACGGCGTCGGCGGTCATTGCGGCACTCTGTCCCACGATGCCAGCCACAAACTTGAAGACCGTCAGCAGCACGTTGCCTATGCTACCCACCAGCGTCACCTTATAAATCTCGCGTTCCCGTTGTCCCATGGTCTGTCGATGGAGGAAAAGGTTTCTTTTGCAAAGATAGTCAATTCCAGCCAAAGTGGAGCCGCTGGCGCAATAATCTACCTTTTTCGGCGTTTAATGCTTGAGGATGCTGGGGTTCTCAGCCTCCCGTTGTCTCACAAATCCCGTCGCCACTTGAAACCGAATCTTTTTCTGTTTTTTGCATTATTCCTCCTCGCCTCCTCCGGTCTTTGTGCACAGGAGGGGGACTTTGACCGTTGGTTCGACGGTCGCACATTGCGTCTCGACTGTCTCCGTGAGGGATCTGCCGAGGGCGACACCGTGTGGGTGGAACGCTGGCGCGACCGTGGCTCCCAATGGCACGGTTCCCGCAACCAGCTGTTGGACCCCTTCAACAACGGCGACTACCGCGTGGAGATGCGTGACGCCGCCACGGGACGGCTGATATACTCACGGGGCTACAACACCCTCTTTGGCGAATACCGCAACACCCCCGAGGGGCAGTCCGAGCGGCGCCGTTTTCAGGAGACGCTGCTGTTGCCTATGCCACGCCGCGCGGTACATATCGCCCTGCAGAAGCGCGACACGACATTGCGACTTGCCAACGCCACGGTGATGAAGTTTGACCCTGCGGAATTGGATGAGTGCTCTGAATACTCTGAATACTCAGAGTACTCGGAACCTTTTCCTGTCTCAGCCCTTTCTGGTGATCCTTCCAGGAAGGTTGACATGGTCTTTGTGATGCAGGGCTACGCTGCAGCCGACACGCAGTGCCGGGCCGATGCGCGGCGCATCGCCGACGGGCTCTTCTCTCACGAGCCTTTCTCGTCGCACCGCGACGATTTCAACCTCTATGCAGTGGTGGCCGATGTTGGAGCGGACTACGGGACCTTCGGCGCCGATCGCTATTTGATGACGTTCGACCTTTGGCGGCTTCACGACGCTGTGGGCACCACACCTTGCGACTACATCGTCATCGTCGTCAATGATGCGCGCTATGGTGGCGGCGCCATCTACAATTTCTATGCCACCACCTCGCTGAACAGGCAGGCGGAGTTCGTGTTGCCCCATGAGCTGGGGCACGCCATCGGCGGACTGGCCGACGAGTATGTCGACGAGTCGCTCAGCTACGGCGAAATGCACCGTATGTCCCGTGAGCCGTTGGAACCCAATATCACCAATCTGGTTGATTTCGCCTCCAAGTGGCAGTCACTGCTGCCTCCTGGCACGCCGGTGCCTACCCCTGTCCCGTCAGTTCCCCGCAACGAGTGCGGACCCCTCGGCGTCTACGAGGGCGCCGGCTACGCCCCCAAAGGCATCTATCGTCCCACGCCCCATTGCATGATGCGCGACTACGCCCCCTTCTGCCCCGTATGCAGTCGGAGGCTCGAGGAGGTGTTCTCCTATCATTGCAAATGAGGAAATCAGCGGTCGTTTTTCACGCTGTCGTCAATCAACGCTTTCTCCAGCTGTCTCAACTGCCGCATGTCGCTGCGGTGGGTGAGGTGTAGCCAGCCGCGTTGCAGGTTCTGCAGCCAGCGACGCAGGAAGGGATGGATGATGGCGTTGGCGCGTGCCACCGCCACAGCTGTTGCCAGAGCCAGCGCACCCCAGCCGATGCCGCGGGTGCAGCACATCACCACGGTGATGACGATGGTGTAGAGCAGCGACAGCACCAGTCGGATGCCGTAGTTGACCGAGCTGCGGAACTGCGGGTCCTTGATGAGCTTTTTGACCAGCAGATGTGTGGGAATCAGTATGAGTGGGTTGCACAACAGTATCCACAGCAGCGCCTCGCGCACGGGCTGGAAGAGCGCTGTCGCCGTCACAGCGGCTGCCACGGCAGCCGTGGCGGTCAGCGTCCACAGCGGATGCCACGGGTCGGTGGCGGCGTGCAGGTCGAGGTGAAGCCGTTGGCAGATGTCGAGATAGGTTCGGGAGAGTTGAAGGGGTTGAGGGTTGATTTGTTGATTTGTTGATTTGTTGATTTGTTGAGTTGTTGGAGGGGTTGAAGGTTGAGTTGTTGAGTTGTTGAGTTGTTGAGTTGTTGAGTTGTTGGAGGGATTGAAGGTTGAGTTGTTGAGTTGTTGAGTTGTTGGAGGGGTTGAGGGTTGATTTGTTGATTTGTTGAAGTGTTGGGCTATTTCGCAGCGGGTGATGAAGCGGTTCCACGCTGTGTTGCAGCGATGTTTCCGTTTGCGCCAGCTTCGGTTCAGGATGTGGCACAGGGCGTAGACCTCCTCATAGTTTTCTTTGCTTTCGACATGGTGCATCTGCTGCTTGAGCGCCACCGCCAGTCGTTCGCGCATCTGGTTCAGCGCCACAGGCTCGTCGGCCTCGAATTGCTCCATGAAAGGCAGCACCGGTATGGGCTTGCCGATGTTGATGACCAAGTTGCTGTAGGGGTGTTCGTAGTGGTCGAAGTCGATGCCGGTGGGCACGATATAGAGCGGTGTGTCACCCAGCTCACGCTGCGTCTCACCGGCGATGCGGAACATGCCCTTGACCAGCGGCAGCAGTTGGTGTCGGTCGTTGTGTCGCCCTTCGGCCATCATGCACAGCGGCACCCGGCTCAACAGCACTTGTTTCGA
Organism: Bacteroidales bacterium; assembly: GCA_017449975.1. GTDB lineage: Bacteria > Bacteroidota > Bacteroidia > Bacteroidales > P3 > Colimorpha. The sequence continues at coordinate 2,319 of JAFSYK010000062.1, read as the reverse complement.
CTTGGCAAAAATTTCCTCGTTCTTGGCCAGACTCGACTTGCCGTCGCGGATGCGGTAGACGGGCAGAATCTTCAGGAAGGTGAGGAAAGCACGCGCGGCGGGTTTCTGGAATATGTCGGCGCGCGCCAGAAAGACGATGCGGCTGGGCAGCACCGCCAGCATGGCCATGGGCTCCATCAGGGCGTTCTGATGGCAGGGGGCGATGATGTAGGCACCGTCTTTGGGCAGGTTCTCCCGACCGCGGATGACGGTGCGCTGATAATGACAGTGGGTGGCTATGATGGAGGTGGGATGCAGCAGCTCGTAGCCGATATTCAAGTCTTGTATGGGTTTCTTCATGAGGGAAGATGTAATATGTTAGATGGAAGATGTACTAAAGAAGTAAACAGTTGGATGTGCAGGGCAAAGATACAATAAAAAAGGGAAATGAGCGTTATTTAATGCGGTAATGTAGGAATGCGTTAGTGTGGAAATGCGTAAGTGTGTTTGTATGGGAATGTTAATTTGTACAAGAGCCACAACAAAGTGATGGATCGGTTTCTGAAAATATTATTCTGTGCGAGTCTAATTCTCAGTTCTCAATCCTCAATTCTCCATTCTGTTCAGGCGCAGCGTCCTTACGAGGAGGTGGTGCAGAACCGCAAGGTCTGTTTCGGCACCGTTGTCGACGGTGACACGATACCCCTCTATTACCTCAAAGAGGTGAAGATCGAAAGCTCGTCATGCTTGCTGACGGACAAGGAGATACGCAACAATAAGAAGCTGATACGTAACGTGAAGCTGATGTTGCCGTTTGCCCGTGAGGGCAAGCGTCGGCTCGACCAGCTGGAGGTGGAGATTGCCAAAATGCCCCGCGGCGAGCGTAAGGCGGCGATTAAGAAGGCCGAACGGCAGCTGCTCGACGACTATGGCAAGGACCTGAAAAAGTACACCTTCTCGCAAGGTCTGGTGCTCATCAAGCTAATCGACCGCGAGACGGGCCGCACCTCCTATAAGATTGTCGATGAACTCCGTGGCCGTCTGCGCGCTTCGTTCTATCAGCTTTTCGCCCGTCTCTTTGGCTACAACCTCAAGACCGGTTTCGACCCCGAACACAATAAAAACGACGACCTCATCAACCGCATCGTGATATCGATTGACAAGGGGAAACTGTGAAGTTGTTAAGTTGTTAAGATGTGAAATTGTGAATTGTGAATGGACAAATGCTAACCGCTAACTGCTAACTGCTAACCGCTTTTTTAGTTTTTAGTTTTTACTTTTTAGTTTTCTATGAAAGGTTTCTGTTCCTTATCCGCTGTTCCTATGCGTCGCGAGCCATCCCACCGTTCTGAGATGGTGAACCAACTGCTGTTGGGAGATACGTTCCAGATTCTCCGTCAAGAAGAGGAGTGGTCTCTCATCCGCTGCGACTACGACGGCTATGAAGGGTGGGTGGCTAGTGGTCAGTGGTCAGTGGTCAGTGGGTTTGATGGGTCTAATGGGTTTAATGGGCCTAATGGGCTGGAAAATGTCAATTTTCAATTCTCAATTTTCAATTCTCAATTCCCCAGTCCTGCTGATGTCGCTCTGCGTCACTATCTCGGTGCGCCGTACCTCTGGGGTGGCCGTACTGCTATGGGTATCGATTGTTCGGGACTGACTCAGGTATGCTTTAAAGCCTGCGGCATACGGCTGCTGCGCGACGCGTCGCAGCAGGTCACACAGGGTCAACCGGTAGCCGCCGTTGCCGACGCGCGGCGCGACGACCTCTGCTTTTTCCACAATGCCGAAGGACGCATTGTGCATGTGGGCATCTATCTGGGCAGCGGCCGCATCGTCCACGCCTCGGGTCAGGTGCGCGTCGACAACCTCGACGATACCGGCATCTTCGACCCCGCCCGTAACCGCTACACCCACCAGCTTGTCTCCATCCGTCGAATCGAGATGACCGCTGATAAGCGGTAAAAGCGAACACGGATAGCACGGATAAAACGGATCATCCGTGTCAATCCGTTAAATCCGTGGTCAAAGAAACAAATATCAGCGGTCACAAATGAATGTATTATTGTGATGTAAGCGAACACGGATAGCACGGATAAAACGGATAATCCGTGTGGATCCGTTAAATCCGTGGTCAAAGAAACAAATATCAGCGGTCACAAATGAATGTATTATTGTGATGTAAGCGAACACGGATAGCACGGATAAAACGGATAATCTGTGTGGATCCGTTAAATCCGTGGTCAAAGAAACAAATATCAGCGGTCACCAATAAACAGATTTCTCTCTGCATTTTCGTGGTATAAACGAACACAGATCGTACGGATAAAACGGATAATC
>JAFSYK010000061.1 GCA_017449975.1 Bacteroidales bacterium | reverse complement strand
TCCTCCAAATAGACTGAGGCTTTTTCCGAACCATACGAACAGATATTATTCATAAACTCAGACTCTATGGAGTATTCCATTATGGTCTTGATAGTCGCTGCCCTATTGTCTTTATTCTTGAAGCCAATAGAGATATTATCTAAGTCCTGCTGCATCAACGCCTTCATTCTAGGCGTCACATCCTCAAGACCACGAATTGTCTCGGAAAGGGTCATAAGATGTCTGTCAAGCTCGTCCGATTTGTCTGCCTCCATCAGTCGCTCTGTAAACCTTCGGGATGGTATGGGGAATAGCTTGTCTATTTCCGGATTGTCGTATCTATGTGCGACACTTTTGATACGCATATACAGTGATGAAACCATCTTGTTGATGGCTTTCTCCCTGTTCTTGTCATCATTGTCGCGTGCCTCGGCCACAGCCTTGATGGCAGAAAAAAGAATCTTGCCAACAGTACTCTTTCCAGAACTGTTCTCTCCCGCAATAACTGTCAAGCCATTCAATTTTACATCAGCGCTCCTGACCTTTCCTATGTTTTCTATTTTCAGTCTCATAATTCAAATATTGTCTATATAATAAACGGGCAACACCCGTATTTAGAGTTCAAAACTCTCAGTTTTTTGACACGATTTTCATTACATCTACTACGTCCTCGAATTCATTGACCATTTTCTTAATGATGCGGCGGGTGGCATTGGTATCGACATAGCCGCCACGGCTGTTGAAGCCGCGCTGGATGTTGGTGCCGGACAAATAAGGGAAGACATCGGCAAGGTATTCGGCGAAACCTTTTTTGGAACTGTCGGCCTTGAAGAAGTCCAAACGTATAAAGGCCTCGCGCAGATGGCTCCATTTTCACCCCTCATAGCAGCGTTGTTCAGCGTCTTTCTTCTCTGTTGGCAGCAAAGTGCGACCAATGTAGAATCCACAGTGATGGAGTGTTTCATAAAAACAATCGACAGCGGTCTCGTTAGAAGCCAGCTTCTCGTTGAAGAACTTGGGCAGAGATGGTTTCTGCAGAGTGGTAGCCTTGCGCTTGCGATAGACACCCTCTGCATCTTTGGGTTCGGGCTGCGGCTGTTCAGGCGTTACACTCTGTTCAACAACAGTCTGCAGCTCGCGATCTTTGCTCAAATAGACTATGCGGTAAAGCAACTCGAAGAGGTTGTTGAGGCTGACACGGGGACAGGTGCCTGTCACGGGGACAAGGGGTTATTTATTGGCTCAGGCTTATAGTCTATATATACTGCTTTGCCTTACAAATTAAGTTGAACTCAAAAAGTGACTGAATAAACTCACTAGCGTTCAAGAAGTAACTGGGATAAGCATCTTGCAGTTCTTTCATATCGGAAACAGCAACAAGAACAACAGCAGCATTGCTGTCATCAATGGACTTCTCTACTTCAGAGTAGTATTTTGTCGCATCTTCAAACTTGGCAGACTGGAAATGTCTCAATTGAACTCTTTTCTCGGCAAACTGAATAAGGAGAACCGCATAGCCTTCGTGTAAAGTATGCTCTTCAGAAATCTTAACGGCACTTACCAATGCTTGTAGCTGGCCTAAAAACTTGAACTCTTTATCTAACTTCGCATACTGGACACAATAATCCTTTTCTGAATAATCAACGAAAGAGTCAGCAACAGGCATACCCTCTTTTTGGGCGAAGACTGCACTTGCCAGCTTGAAAAACAACAGCCAGTTTTCATCTCCTAAACTTGCTTTCAGAGAAGACTTTGAAATAAGTTCAGCCGTCTCTACAGCCATGGCCCAATCATGCTGTAAACGCGTCCTTATTTGCAACTCAACTCTTAATCCATCATAATCAGGATCTTCACTGACATATTTGTATGTAAAATGTATGCTGCGATAGCCACTCTCCTTTGGCTTGGACACATAGTCGTAGGGTTCCCTATCGGCAAAAAAATGCTTAAAACTGGCTTTTGAGATAATCTGTTGCGCTTTCAAAAGAGAATCGGTATCTTCAAATACAAAGCGAGCGCCTCCGATGTCCTGAAGTCCACCCAATCCCATACCTGGATTATGGCGCAGTTTTGCAATGATGGATGTCATTCGCTTAAGTCTATGCGAAGAGAATGCCGCAGCAATCCCATTCTCGGTCAGTAAACGAGTCACTTCTGCAACCAAATCCTGCAACGGAATCAGATGCAGATTACGCCAATCTTCAACAACCAGATTGGCATCAGTATAAGGAAATCCTGTTTCGGGGCCAGCCAACAACGCTTTCCCTGACACATTGATTTTGTTTCTCGAATACTTCATTATCTATACAAATTATACAATGCGTTTATATGACATACGTTTGGACAGGTGCCTGTCATGCGGGCGGTGAGGGAGGATTTTTAGTGGACACTAGTGATAGATTTATATCGTAAAAAAGATGACATTTTACACAATCCCGCGCGGATTAACCTTTGGGATGGGCGAGGTTGACTATTGCTGTCTGTTTGACGAGTTGGTTATCTCTGTAACTGTTTAGAAGCTGTTTAAATTTAATTCAATGTTTTTCTTAAAGTACATGAACGGCATCTTTTTCACCTTTCCTCAGTCACAATGGAACCCCATTGTTCCATCGGAAAGGCAAAAAACCTGCTCGCCCATGTCCATAATAAAACTCATCAATCAAACTTAAACAGCTTCTTAATTCTTTCTGACTGTTTTTTGTAGTCCTTCCAGCATTTATCCCAGCTGGTAATTTGCTGATAGGGGAATTTCTTTTCGTTATCTACATATTGTCCCAGGTACTGGAATGCTTTGTCAATCCGCTCGCTGTGCGTCTGATAGTAGTTGGGATACCAATAACGTGCCAGGTAACACATGTCCACGATGTGCGTCAGATTAAACACTGAATAGGTGTATGCCTTTGTTCGCTTCAATTCTTCCAGTTGACGTCCGTCTTCCATAATCTGTCGCTCAATGCGCAACGATGCAAATTCGTCCACTATGGTCTTTGCCTTTTTCTCCTTTCCCGCAAACAGATACATGTTTGCCATCGTCACATCGAATGCAAGGCTGATGTTGTTTTTCTCGTCCCGAAATTGCTTTCCATACCGTGATTCCGAATCCTCGGCGAAGGCTAGAAACCACTTCTGCATCCCTTTCATCGTTCGGCGGTTGATCTTTTTCTCACCATTGACCAGACGGATGCTTTCTATCAGTGTGTTAAATTCATAGGCACTTATCAAACCCGTGCTGCGACCCTTGTTGCCATTCTGTCCCGGTACCACCTGCGAATATTCAAAGGTCGGATACATATAGGTCTCCTTGTCGAGAAACCATACCCGCAGTTGCTGTATGAAGGCATCGTAGTATTTTTTCTCGCCACTGATGTAGAACGCCTTGCTCAATGTCTTGCACCGGCTGACCATCGTCGACAATCGTTCGTTGTCGTAGTCTTTGATTGCTGGATTCACCTCTCCGTCGCGGTTCACATACTTTCCCGGGTTCAGCGAGTCTGGCCACCAATAGCGTCCGATGCTGCAGAAATAATGCTTGTCCGGCTCGAATGTCAACTTCTTCTTGTCTGTCACCGCCAGCGGTGCTTGTTCGCAGAGTTCGTCCGCCTCCGCCAGTATCTTCTTCGCCGATTTGCTTGTACCGCCTTCCTTCCGCATCTTATCCAACTGGCTCATATCCCAAACGAGCGGTCTGTCGTTCTTCACCCTCGCCTGACACGGAAGCAACAGCAACAGGAGTAGCGATACAAATATGCTTTTTCTGAACATCCTACAACGACATCTGACCATTTCAAACGTTATTGTATTTTCCGAAATAATGTTCACTGTCACTTTGTTCGACGAGGTCACGGGCTATGAGGACTTCGATATGGCGCTCGACGCTTGGGGCGGGGAGGCCGGTGGAGTCCGCTATCTGCTGGATGGAGTAGCCGGGGTGGGCGACGAGGCAGGCGAGGACGACACGCTGGGGGGCGTTGATGCCTTCGATGGGACGGATGATGCCGTCTTCGAGGCTGACGGTTAGGTAGCTGGCTTGGGGTTCTTTTTCCTGCTTCGCGAGATCTTTTAGATCTTGTAGATTATTTTCCTTCGGGGATTGTTTGGGGTTGGGGTCTATGGATCTGGTAGATTTCTTATTGGTATCGCTCGATTCTTGCGATGGGGTTTCTTTCTCCTGCTTCGCGAAATCTGGTAAATTATTTTCTTTCGAAGATTGGTCAAGATTGGTTAATCCAGTAGATTTATCTTCGGTATCGTTATCTTCGCTTGATGGGGCATCCTCGAGACGGCGGGTGGCGTATTGGATGAATCGTTCGGCAGCACTCTCACCCTCATCTTTCTCGTCGTGCTCCCATGGCAACTTCGACTCCGACTTTGCAGGCGCAGCATACTCGCTGTCGAGCTCCTTAGTGATAGCCTCGACGCGAGGCTGCATGCGTTTGAGAGCTTCGAGGATTTTCTCCGCCTCCTCGGTGCGGTCCTGCTCCAGCCGCAGTTTGAAGACATCAGCGGCTGTCCAGAACATGCACAAGGTGGTGTAGCGGCCTTTGTGGACTGCATACATGGGGCGGATGGCATCGTAGGCCTCCTCTATCCTACCCTGCTTGCGCAGGTCGAAGATGTCTTTGACAGTCATTTATGCTTGATAACAAACTTCCACAACAGCACTTACAATCTGCCGTCGATGATACTTCGGTCAAGGGTACCCTTGACGTCATAGATGACGTGGTTGGGGTTAAGCAGAGCAGCGACATCCAACGTCTCGAACTGCTTGTGGGCGACAGCGGCGATGACAGCGTCAAACTTCTGCTGGGGCAATTCGTTGACGACCTCGACACCGTACTCGTGCATGACCGCAGCGGGGTTGGCCCACGGGTCATAGATGGTGATATGCTTCGTGTACTCCTCCAGCGTGTGATAGATGTCGACGACCTTGGTGTTGCGGATGTCGGGGCAGTTCTCCTTGAAGGTCACACCTAGGATTAGAATCTTGGCATCCTTTACCATCACCCCCTTCTTGTTCATGCACTTGATGGTCTGGTTCGCCACATAGGCACCCATGCCGTCGTTCAAACGGCGGGCGTTGCTCATCACACGCGGAAGAACGCCATAGACCTGTGCTTTCTGAATCAGATAATAGGGATCGACGCTGATGCAGTGGCCGCCCACCAAGCCCGGACTGAGCTTGATGAAGTTCCACTTGCTACTGGCGGCCTCGATGACATCGTGTGTGTCGATGCCCATGGCATTGAATATCTTAGCCAGCTCGTTCATGAAGGCGATGTTCACGTCGCGCTGCGAGTTCTCGATAATCTTGCTGGCCTCGGCCACCTTGATGCTCGGTGCCTTGTGGGTGCCGTTGACCAGCACGCTGTTGTAGACCTCGTCCACCAAGTCGGCAATCTCAGGCGTGGAGCCTGAAGTGACCTTCTTGATTTTCTCCACCGTATGGGTCTTGTCGCCGGGATTGATACGCTCCGGACTGTAACCGGCAAAGAAATCGACGTTGTATTTCAATCCCGAGACACGCTCTACGACCGGCAGGCACTCTTCTTCAGTCACACCGGGGTACACCGTGCTCTCGTACACCACCACATCACCTTTAGAGATAACCTTGCCTACCGTCTCACTGGCACCCCACAGAGGCTTCAGGTCGGGACGGTTGTTTTCGTCGACAGGCGTGGGGACCGCCACCACATAGAAATTGCAGTCACGGATGTCATCCAAACGGGTAGTACACTTGAAACCGTGGTTCTTTATGGCATCCTGGAGCAGGTCGTCGGCCACCTCCAACGTGGCGTCGTGGCCCGTCATAAGGGCATCGACACGTGCCTGGTTCATATCGAAACCGACGGTTTTATATTTGGTCGAGAACAAACGAGCCAGCGGAAGTCCCACATAGCCGAGACCTATAACAGCAATCTTAATTTCCTTCATATCGTTGAATATTACCGCCTTACAAACAATCAAACAGCGTCATTTCGTGCATATTTGCACGCCAAAGGCACCGTCTGTCACAAGTAAAGGCGGAGGTTATTTGTGGATTTCGTCCAAAAAAAGCTTGTTACCCCTTAACAGACTTACCCATATAATTTGCAAAATTAGAAAAAAACTAAAAAACATACAAGTAAATAGGTAACTTATTTATAAAAAGGATGGATTTTACGCATAAGTCCAAGATTGGCCTTATGCGGGAGGGGGATTGGGGATTGGGCTTATGCGGGGTAGGGGATTAAGGGGCGGGCTTATGCGGGGCGGGATTGGGCTTATGCGGGGGATAAAAAACCAGAGAAGACCGATGATTCGGTCTTCTCTGGTTTGGTGCCCGGAACAGGACTTGAACCTGCACTCCTTTCGGAACACGCACCTGAAACGTGCGCGTCTACCAATTCCGCCACCCGGGCATCTGGTAGGACAAATCCGAATTTTGAATTTTGAAATTAGAATTTTGAAAATCTACTTTCAGATTCGCTATTCGTTATTGTCGGTGCCCAGGACAAGACTTGAACTTGCATGCCGTTACCAGCACTACCCCCTCAAAGTAGCGTGTCTACCAATTCCACCACCTGGGCATTAACGAAAATGAAACTTTAATTTCAATTCCGGTTTCCTCTCTCGAAAACGGATGCAAAGGTAGAACTTTTTTTTGAATCCCGCAAAAATAATTTTGCGGGATTCAAAAATCGATTATGTTTCAATCGGTTAGAATTAGTCTTCTTCGGTGAAACTCATCAGATAGTTGGGTACTTCGCTGCTATTACCGACCACCCGATAGCGGAACGTGCCGTCGTGGCGACTCTCCACCTGCCGCTTGTCGGCTGGGAGCACTTTGATCATATCAATCCACTCACCCACGCTGGACATCACAACCAGCTGTTGCGAGTTGGCCTCGTAGTCGAAGTAATACCAGTGGTCGGGTGCCAGCTGCAGATAGAGTGTCAGATGAGCCGCATTGCCCCGCTTGTAGATTCGTGCCTTGATGCGTACCGACAGGTGCAGCTGGCGACTGCCCACCGATGACAACGGCACCACGCCGTCGTAGTGGTATCCCAACTTGGTGCTGTAGCGCCACGGTATCTGTTCGAAGAAGAAGGTGTGGTTGAGTGCCTCGGGCAACTTCTCATAAGCACCTGTAGCCACATAGGTGGCATAGGCCTCCTCACCCTCCTCGGCGCCCAAATAATAGAGCAGCGCATGACGCAGCACCTCGTTGTCGGCCGTGGCGGGCGACAGGCGCAAGTCGTCGACAATCTGTTGTGCCATAGCGTCGACAATGGTCTGGTCCATCGGAAAATCAATCGCCATCGTGGTACGCAGCACATTATCCGATTCGACACTGGGATCCACCTTCGCCATACCGTAGAACGACACCTTGCCGACTCCCGATTTCAGTCCCATGCGGATGGGACCTTCGCCCTCCACAATGCAGGTACTCGTGTTGAGCGTCAGATAGGGCGCCACCACATTCTCGAAATCGGCCAGTTTCTCGTCGGAAGCGATACGATAAGAATTGCTCTTGGCATCGAAAGTCAGCGAACCCCACGCCTTGAGCATCTCGTTGTCCACCGGCCTGTCGTCGGTGAGGAATGCCGACTTGGCGGCCAACGTAGTACGGTCGAGCAGTATGGATGCCGTGATGGGACGACCCTTCCAGTCGGTGGGCTGCTCGGGCACCGCCACACGGATGGCCTTCGGGTCGAGGTAATCGGCATAGGCCAGCAGACCCAGATGCGACTCGTCGTAGCATTCGTGCAGCAGGCGCACGCCACCGTCGAACCAATAGTTGACGCTGTCGGCCAACACACGCACCTTGCCGGCGAAGCCCAGAGCGCGGTTCAGCGTGAAATGCGCGCTGTCGGACACAAAGCCGTCGGCCACGGTGTGGCCCGCCGAGTCGGGCTCGATGGCGTTCATGCGGATAGGCTGTTTCTTCTCTTCCTCATCCACATAGTCGATATAGCCCTTGCCGCTGTAGCGCGTGGCGTCGAAAATCATCACATCGGCATCATAGAACAGATGCTGACGTGAGGTGGTATTGGCCAGAATCTGTGCGTGGTGCAACATATCGATAGCACCGCCGGCGGCGATGTGCATCGTGTCGGCCGCCGGGGCGATGGCGGCGTCGGCCACCTTCACCACAAACACATTGCGGCACGACAGCTGGAGGTCGTTGTAGTGGTAGTCGGCACGTGTGGCATAGAAACTGAGGCTGTCGTCTGTCGACTCCCGCTTCACCTTCTTGGTCGACACAAACCAGGCGCCCGGCTGCTCGCGATCGAGCCGCTCACGCAACGCCAAGCCCTCCAGACCCTGTGTCGTCTCGCTCTTGCTGTTGACCAAGCCCAGCGTCTGTCGATCCATCTCCCAGGCGAACTTGTCGACATACGCCGCATAGTTCATCGTAGGCAACAGTGTGCGTTCCCGCGGCGCGTTCGCCACAAACTCGGCGCGGTGTCCTTCGTAGTCGACATGCGACCGCATATTGCTGGCGCTGAACGCCTCCTGACGCTCGCCGCCACGTGTGGCATAGAGTGTGAAGAGGGTCACGGAAGCATTCATCTCGTTGGAGCCCAACACAAAGTAATCCGACTCCAGCGCACCGTCGCGCACCAGTGCGCGGCCGGCAGCCGAGGCGCCGCGCGACGTCAGCGCCACCGCGCCGTGGAGCGTCGTCTCGTTGCGGTAGAGGTGGAACGGAGTGCCACCCTTGCGCTGTGCCACCCGCATCGAATCCTGATAGGGGAACCACTGCTGCATAGCCACGCCGTTCTGGATATCGGGATAGCCCGACTGCGGCAGCACATAGAACGTGTCGGTCAGCGCCAGCATCGAATCGGGCATAAAGAGGAACCGTTTGGACAGCGTCGTCGAGGTGATGAACTCCAACTTGCCGCGTCCACGCAGTCCGTTATGGCTCAGGTCGATGGTCTGATAGTATTTACCTTTCCCACCATAAGTGGCATAGCCACCTTGCGGGGTCTCGGTGACGAAGCCCAGCGAATAGTCGGGCTGCACGGTCAGCGGATAGGTAATGTCGGGGAAGATGCCCGCACTGGTCAGCACGCCGTTGAACACCAGACTGTCGGTCACGAAATTGCCCAGGTTCTTCAACGTAAAGGGGTGCAGCGTATAGTAGAACTTGTCGCGGACATAGGCGCCGCGGCAGATATCCTTGCGGTCGTAGTAGACAAAACTGTTCTCGCGGCTGTCGAGGATGGGATAATCCTTCGTTTCGCGCAGACCGCTGCGGTTCGTCGGCTCATCGATTTGGATGGAGCCCACCAGGTTGTAGAGCGGCGTGGTCACCAACCGTTCCTTCGACGGATCATTAAACTGGGTGACATAGAAACGCATCGAGTCGATATGCGGCAGCTCCAGCCGGAACGAGTCGTAGGAGAAGAGGGCGTCGGTGGCATGCAGCATGAAGCGACCCACATTGATGTCGCCCGTGAAGGCGATGTCGCGGTTCTTGCGCACCGTCACCTTGCCCTGCTGCGGATAGATGACCACACGCTGGCTGTCGCTCACCACAAACTTCTGCACACCGTCGATATGCAGCTGGTTGTCGGACAGCGACAGCTCGGCGTTGCCGCCCTTGGTGGCCGACTGCAGCGTGATGGCGTCGTAGTCTGTCTTCTTCGACTTGTTGTGTGCCCGCACATAATCCAGCAGCTTGTCCTTCACCGTGATAAGACCCCTTGCCTCGTTGAACGACACCAGGCCGGCTCCCGACAAGGTGTGGACCATCGACTTGGTCTGGATGAGGTCGAGGTGCAGCGAGTGGGAGAACTCGTCGATGAAGAACTCGCGCTGCATGTCGCGTTTCTTCATATAATTATAGACTCGTATGACGGGGTTCACCTCGTCGATGCCCTGTATCTGCCGGAACTTGCCATAGGAATAGTAGCTCGTCGACTCAAAGGTGGCAAACGAGCGGTCGCCCGACTGGGCACCCAGCGAGCCGAAAGAGAGCTTGTCGGCCGCCATGTCCCAGACTATCGACTCGCTGTAGATATCCAACTCATGGTAGGAGTCGGAATAGGGGCTGTAGTAGTTGCGTTTGCTGTCGTTGAGCAGCGTCACCTTGCGTTCCGCAACATTGTAGCGCACGGTGATACCGTCGTTGCAGATCGAGTCGCCGTCGATGTAGATGCGCACCGACGCACTCTGCGTCACCAGCTTGCTTGCCGTGATGGAGAACCGCTGCGCGGTGACGGTGATAAACGGCGCACCGCCACGATGGAAGATGAGTGTGGCGGGGTGCGTGTCGTCGGAAGTCACAAAGCTGGCGCCGTTCATCATGAAGCTGCCCGAATAGTCGACGCCGGGCATGATGTCCTTCATGGAGAAGTCTTTCTGATAGGACTGGAACTTGGGGAAGCTGTACTTTTCGGGGCTCATACGTGCCGACAGCGCCTCGGAGAGCTGACCTCGTATGGGCTGCTGGAAATAGTTGGTGTTGGTGAACAGCACCGAGTCGGCCGTAAACTTGGGGAACTTGACCACCGCCTCGTAGCCTTCCAGCTGTGCCCAGCACTTGGTAGCGGGCAGTCCGGTACGGCTCCAGTCGATGCGTCCGCCCCTACCCTGCCAACGGCTGTCGAGGTAGTCGAAGCAGCCCGTGGTACCGTAGATGGTGCCGTTGTCAGAACCGGAACTATAGTACAGCTCCATCGGCTTGTCGAAATAGAAAAGGATGGAACGTCCCTCGGTGACGATGCGGAACGGTGCCCCCTGCTGCGTCTGCCAGGTGGAGCCCTTTGACCGATAGAGGGTACGATCCTTGATCAGATCGGTGGTAAAGGCTGCAAAATCGGTAACATCCTTCACCTTCTTTTTGCGTTCCTGCAACATCTCCACCGCCTGCAGCCACTCGTCGAACGACACCGACGACTGTGCCACCAGCGTCAGCGCCGACGTAAAGTCGACCAGGTCGGGCTGCTGCCGTATGCGTAGCTTCGCCAACGTGGTGTAGACCGTGGCCACACGTTCCTGCACCGCTCCGTCGAGCGACTGGTAGGCGGTACGGAAATCGGCCACCGCCTTGCCGTTGGCTTTGCGCACCTCATCCTTCGAGGTGGCGCTATTCAGATACTCCAGCAGCTGGTCGGGCAACGTTGCCGACTCAAACTGTGGCGTAGCATTCTTCTGGGCTGCCAGCGGCAGCAACAAAATTGTGAACAGTAAAGCAAAAACAGTCCTTTTCATAATATGCAAAATTACACAATCATGGCATTCGAAATCGTTGCACAATGGAGGAAGTGTGAACACAGAATAGTGAATAATGAACTATTACGACTAACTGAGTTTTTCGTATCTTTGCAACTTAGTAAAGTTTAACGTTTAATGTTTAACGTTTAATGAATTACTTTGCGAATGGTGATTCGTGAATTGTGAATCATCATCACCTATAAAACTATAATACTATGAAAAAAATACGCTATATCCTCTACGCCTATCTGATTGGCATACTGTTTTTCACTCTGTTCCGACTGGCCAACACATTGGTCTTCTGCCTGGGTAGCGAGAACCCGCCCGATCTGGAAGGCCTCTACTGGAAAGCCCTCATCATTGGTTGGCGTTTCGACACGCTGGTTAGCTGTTTCATTCTTGCCATACCCATCCTCATGATACTCGTCGGTCTGTGGACCCGTATCCGTGCCAAGGCTTACTATGCCGTGGCGCACCACTTCACCGTGACGCTCTTCATCCTCAGTTTTGTGGCCTGCGCTTCTGACATCCCCTACTTCCTCTACTTTTTCACCCGTCTCAACGCCATGGTGGTGAACTGGATAGACTCACCCGCCACGGTGGTGAGCATGATTGTCAAAGAACCCTCCTACATTGGCTTTGCCGCACTCTTCATCGCCATCGCCGTGGGCTACTGGTTCTGGATGCGTCGCCTGTGGCGTAGGCTGCTGAAGCCCGAAAGCGAACCGCTGCCCATCGGCTGGGGCATCGTGATCAGCATTGTCCTGGTGGCCGGATGCTTCATCGGCATGCGTGGCCGTCTGGCCAAGAAATCGCCCATGCGCGTCGGCAACGCCTATTTCTGCACCAATCCCTTCCTCAACCAGATAGGTCTGAACCCCATGTTCACCTTCGTCAAGAGCTTGGAAGAGATCAGCGAAAGCAGCAACAAGCCGGTGGATCTCATCGACCCTAAAACCGCCCACACGATAGCCTGGGACGAACGCGCCGTAGACTACACGCCCGACGTGGAGTACAAGTTGCCCGAAGGCACTAACATCGTGCTGGTCATTATGGAGTCCATGGCCCACGGCAAGATTGCAAGTCTGCATCCCGAGCGGCCGGCACTGACGCCCAACCTGGACACCCTACTGGAGAAGTCGCTCTTCTTCAACAACGCCTATTCGGCTGGCATACACACCTACAACGGTGTCTATTCCACCCTCTACTCCCACCCTGCCCTGCTGGCACAGCACAGCATGAAGTACACCACCACACCCATGATGTGTGGCCTGCCCCAACAACTGCGCAAAGCGGGCTACCAGACCCTCTTCTGCATCACCCACGACCCCGGATTTGACAACATCGGCGGATTTCTGCAATACAACGGCATTGAGAAGATGATTTCCCAGCTGGACTATCCTTCCAGCGAGGTGGTAGGCACCTGGGGTGTGCCCGACCATGTGATGTTCCGTCACGCCATCGAAGCCATCGACAGTCGCGACACCAGTCGACCGTTCTTCGCCGCCATGCTCACCTGCAGCGACCACGGCCCCTATATCCTGCCGGAGGACATCGAACTGAAGCCGAAAAGCGAAGCGATACACCACAAAATGATTGAGTATGCCGACTGGTCCATCGGACAGTTTATGGCCGAGGCACGGAAGCACGACTGGTTCAAGAACACGCTGTTTGTCTTTGTGGCCGACCACGGCGCCTCACTGGTGAACCACTACGACATGTCGCTGTCGTACCACCACGTGCCTATCATCTTCTACTACCCCGGTGTCATCGCCCCCACCCGTCGCGACGACATCGCCCTGCAAATCGACATCACCCCCACCCTGCTGGGAATGCTGCAACTGGAGTGTGACAACAACACGCTGGGCATCGACCTGTTCCACCAGCACCGACCCTATGCCTACTTCAGCGCCGACGACAAAATCGGCGTGCTCGACAGCACCTGGTTCTACCTCTATCGCATGTCGGACCAACGCGCCTCGCTCTATCGCTATCGCAACGGGGAGCCCACAGACTACATTGAATCCGAACCTGCACGGGCCGAAGCCATGCAACGCTACGCGTTCGGCATGATACAGGAATCGCAGCAGATGCTGCTCGAGAACCGCACGGCTTGTAAGTAAAGGGTTATGGGTTGATAATGGTTATTGGTTATGGGTTATTGGTTATTGAGACACAAGGTTAGAGGTTATGGGTTATGGTCTATAATGTGGTTAAATGGGGTTAATGGGGCTAATAGGTCTAATAGGTCTAATGGGGCTAATAGGGCTAATAGGGCTAATGGGGTTAATGGGCATTTGTCTTTTCACTATTCACTAATCACTCGTCACTAATCACTATTCACTAATCACTATTCACTATAATTATGCAGCTGTTTTTTGCCGATACGTTGGATTTTGACCTCTGCACGCTGACGCCTGCAGAGTCGCACCACTGTGTGAAGGTGTTGCGGCTGCGCGAGGGCGACACGCTGCATGTCACCGACGGGCGCGGCACCCTGTGTCGCGGACATCTCGTCGCCTCCGACAGCAACGCCTGCCAGGTGGCTATCGACGAGCGGATGGAGGGCTATGGACGCAGACCTTGGAATCTCCATGTCGCCGTGGCGCCCACCAAGAATGCCGACCGCATCGAGTGGTTTGTGGAGAAGGCGGTGGAGATCGGCATCGACGCGGTGACATTGCTCGTCTGCGACCACTCGGAGCGTACCACGCTGAAACTGGACAGGCTGGAGAAAATCGTTGTCAGCGCCATGAAGCAGTCGCTCAAAGCCTACCGTCCGCAACTGCAGGCTGCTGTGCCGCTACGCCAGTTTCTGGAGGAGCACCGCAGCAGCGACGCCTGCAAGCTTATCTGCCACTGCGACGGCGACCGCAAGACGCTGCAACAGTGCTATACGAGCGGACGCGACGCCGTGGTACTCATCGGGCCCGAAGGCGACTTCAGTCCCGAAGAGATTGCTGCGGCTCTGCAGTCGGGCTTCGCCCCCGTCACGCTGGGTGACAGTCGCCTGCGCACCGAGACGGCAGCGCTGTACGCCACGGTGGCTTTGAATTTTTTAAATTGATGAGATATAATTTTAGTAGTTAAGTAGACAGTAGTTAAGTAGTTAAGGCAAATGAAACAGGTTCGACTTTTTTTTCTGCTCTTGTTGTTTTGGATGGTAGGGCTGCAGGGGGTTGCACAGACACAGATTGCGCTGCTGAAATACAACGGTGGCGGTGACTGGTACGCCAACCCCACGTCGTTGCGCAACCTCATCGCCTTCTGCAACGCCGACGCACAGATGCGGCTGGCCGCCGACTACGCCGTGGTCGAGGTGGGCAGCAGCGACCTGTTCAACTACCCCTTCGTCCACATGACGGGCCACGGCAACGTGTCCTTCTCCACACAGGAGGCGGAGAACCTGCGCCAGTACCTGATAGGCGGCGGATTTCTGCACATCGACGACAACTACGGTCTCAAGGACTTCATCGTACCCCAAATGAAGAAGGTCTTTCCCGAACTGGAGTTTGTGGAACTGCCCTTCAACCATCCCATCTACCACCAGAAATACGACTTCCCCAACGGGTTACCCAAAATTCACGAGCACGACAACCTGCCGCCGCGCGGCTACGGCCTCATCTACGAGGGACGGCTCGTCTGCTTCTTCAGCTGGGAGTGCGACCTGGGCGACGGATGGGAAGACCCCGACGTACACAACGACAGTCAAGCCACCCGCCAGAAAGCCCTGCGCATGGGGGAGAACATACTACGGTATGTGTTTATGGGTGACCGGTGAATCTGTGACTGGTAAAATTCAGGGGGCGGCGGATTCGCGAATCCGCCGCCCCCTGAGTCACCTCTTACCTTTTAGCTCTTAGTTCTTACTTCTATCGAACAACGGCGATGCGTTTGTCTGGACGGTTGTCCAGTTGCAGCAGGTAGATGCCGCTGGCGGGGACATCGACGGTGAGGGTGCCGGTGGCGGAGCCGCGATACAGGGTGCGGCCCTGTATGTCGGTCAGCGCCACACCGTGTCCGTCGGCGCCATCGATAACGATACGGCCCTCCACCAACTTCATCGAAACGCCATCATACACGGCATCTTCGATGCCCTGTGGCAGGGTGCCTTCCTGAATATTGGTAAACTCACGCCAGACGTAGGCAGTGGCGTATGCGTTGCGGCTGCCCGTGGGCACAATCAGCGGCAATCCCTTCCACACATTCTCGAAAGCGTCCGCATTGGCCACGGTGGCAGGGGTGGGGTTTCGAGAATAGATAGTGTCCAGGTGGTCGCAGTTGTAGAACGACAGTTCACCGATGCTGTTCACCGCACTGCCTAAATCAAGTACATGCAGACCTGTACAGCCGTTGAAGGCTTGATTTCCAATGCTAGTTACCGAGTTGGGGATGGTGACGCTTGTCAGGCCGCTGCAGTCTCTGAAGGCATGGTTTCCGATGCTGGTCACCGAGTTGGGGATGGTGACGCTGGTCAGGCCAGTGAGGTCACAAGCGAAAATATCAGGAATCACACGGACATTATTGCCGATGTTCACTGTGGTCAATGCCGTACAGCCGGATAGCCAATGAGAACCAAATGAAAATCCTCCACAACTGTCCGCATTGAAGTTGAGTGTTGTCAGACCGCTGCAGTTATAGAAGGCATAGTTTCCGATGCTGGTCACCGAGTTGGGGATGGTGACGCTGGTTAGACCAGCGCAGCCAGAGAAGGCTCCGCCTCCGATGCTGGTCACCGAGTTGGGGATGGTGACGCTGGTCAGGCCGCTGCATTCTGAGAAGGCTTGAGTTCCAATGCTAGTCACCGAGTTGGGGATGGTGACGCTGGTCAGTCCGCTGCAGCCGAGGAAGGCATATTCTCCGATGCTGGTCACCGAGTTGGGGATGGTGACGCTGGTCAGGCCAGTGAGGTCAAGAGCGAAATAATCAGGAATCACACGGACATTATTGCCGATGTTCACGGTGGTCAATGCCGTACAGCCATACAGCCATCTAGAATTCACAGATATACAACTATCCGCATTGAAGTTGAGTGTTGTCAGACCGCTGCAGTTCCCAAAGGCCGATTCTCCGATGCTAGTCACCGAGTTGGGGATGGTGAGAGTGCCCGTCAGACCGCTGCAGTTATAGAAGGCATATTCTCCGATGCTGGTCACCGAGTTGGGGATGGTGACGCTGGTCAGGCCGCTGCAGCCTGAGAAGGCATCGTCTCCGATGCTGGTCACCGAGTTGGGGATGGTAACGCTGGTCAGACCGGTGCAGTTCCAAAAGGCCAAATGTCCGATGCTGGTCACCGAGTAGGTTTGGCCTCCATAGGTTACCGACGACGGGATGACGAGGTTGCCGGAGATGTCGTCCACCGTGCCGACACTCACCTCCGTGCCGCTTATGGTGTAGGCGAGCGTCTGACCGCTGCTGCAGACCACCGTGAAGTCGTAGGCATAGGAAATCCCTGCCAGCGACAGCAGGGAGAAAAGAAAGAATACTTGTTTTTTCATGATATTTGTGTTTTTGATTATTGTCTGAATTCAGTTATCAAACTCTGCAAAAGTCACACTTTCAAAATTATCTGCATAATCCACTTTGACCCATTTTTGCAGGTCGAAAACAGGAAAAGTTTAGTTGGATTGTTTTTTCTTCGTTTTATTTTTTTATGGTATCTTAGTTGCTCCAACGATATCAATAATGACATTGTCGATAATCTTGGGCAGAGGAACGATAACGCTACATGAATTTTGGTATGCCAGAGCCAGGTGCAAGAGGTTCTTCTGTTGAAATACTTCGTGAACCAATTTCAGTATGATGTGTAACGCACCACCTGTTCCGGTCCGATGCATACCCCAGGATGCCAAGGTGGCATAAACCATCTCGATGTGACGTTCTCCCAGAAAATCCGTTTGACATGCTTTCAGTGCCTCTTGGCTGAAATAGAGAGATGGTCCGAGGAATGAATTGTTGGCTTGTCCATTGGGAATTCCAGCCAATATTCTGTTGGACACCTCTGCCAATGCAGTTTTCAAATCTTTCATATTGTAATGAATTATCGGTTTCTGGCACGATTCCCGAAGATGCCCGATGATTTACTTTTGTGCGGGGCTCCGCCCAGCAAGGAAAACACAAAAAAAGAAGCGCGGGAATCTTAACTTGCTTATCCCGCGAATAAAGGCTCTCGCATGGCCCAATCAAGTAGAATAAGCAATGCCGAAGCCCACGCTGACGGTATATAGTACAATACTATATGCCCCATTATGGACGCGGAACATTGCGTTTTTGCGACTTGATTGTAGAATTTGCGAGATTCTTATTCGCCGCAGATAAACGCTGTTACACGTCTTTTTCTATGTATTGCCGCCCCACCCGCTAACACCCGTCTCCGGGCTCCGGCAAAGCGGAACGACAATGCAAAGATACAGATTTAAACTAAAAACTAAAAAGTAAAAACTAAAAAGTTTTAGGAAACTAAAAGGTAAAAACTAAAAGGTAAAAGGTAAAAACTAAAAGCTAAAAACTAAAAGCTAAAAAGCTTGGGGAAAGTAAAAAGTAAAAGGTAAAAAGCTTTAGGAAACTAAAAGGTAAAAACTAAAAGCTAAAAACTAAAAGCTAAAAAGCATGGGGAAAGTAAAAAGTAAAAGGTAAAAAGCTTTGGGAAACTAAAAGGTAAAAACTAAAAACTAAAAAGCTTTAGGAAACTAAAAAGTAAAAGCTATTGTGAGAAAGATTTAATGGGAATATTCATAATAGGAATCTATTCCAATAAAATACAAAAACAACAAAGTTTTTTGGATTTCATTCCAAAAACTTTTATTATTTTCGCAATATGTTATTGGGTACGAGCGGTATAGACTTCGGCAGGGTGTTGGAAAACGTCGTTTTCCTGGAACTGATGCGACGTTACCCCAATGTGTATATTGGGAAGGTAGATGCGTTGGAAGTTGACTTTATTGCGACAGATGCACAGGAGGTAAACTATTTTCAAGTGTGTGCTTCCATGCGAGATGAAAAAACGCGGGAACACGAGCTGGCTCCCTTACAATCCATCGGTGACAACTTCCCAAAAACAGTTCTGACATTAGATCCCGACCCTGTGACATACTACAATGGTATCAAGCAACAGAACGCCATCGAATGGCTGATGCTTTAGTTGTATTGAGAAATAGAAAACTAACTTCCTCAGCGGGATTGCATAAAGCAATCCGACGGACTATAGGTCGCTGTTGGCGATTTGGCCGGAGGCCACTACGAGGTGGGCGTCATTGTCGTAGATGGTGGCAAACTGGCCGGCGGCGATGCCCTGCAAACGCTTGTCGGAATGGATGGTGTAGCCCTCAGCGGTGCGCACCAGATGGCCCTGCGTGAAGTCGGGCGTATGACGTATTTTAAACTTCACATCGACGGTCTCGCCGGCCTCCAATGCGGCACTCCAGAGGTCGCCCGTGAGATAGTGGTAATCGACAAGGTTGACCGTGTCACCATACTGCGCGTCGGGGTCGTAGCCTTGCGACACATAGAGCACATTTGCTTCGATATCCTTCTTCACCACAAACCAGGGACCGCCGCTAAGGAAGAGTCCTTTGCGCTGCCCGATGGTGTGGAACCAATAGCCGTGGTGCGTACCCAGCACACGCCCCGTCTCCAGTTCCACAATCTGTCCCTCGCGTTCACCCAGGTAGCGACGCAGGAAGTCGTTGTAGTTGATTTTACCCAAGAAACAGATACCCTGACTGTCTTTGCGTGTGGCGCTGGGCAGCGCCGCCTGCTCGGCGACGGCACGCACCTCGCTCTTCATCAGGTGGCCGATGGGGAACATTAGCTTACGTATCTGGGCGCTGCTCAGCTGCGAAAGGAAGTCCGTCTGGTCTTTCACAGGGTCTTTGGCAGTGGCGAGGAAGACTGTTGAGTTGTTGAGTTGTTGAGTTGTTGAGTTGTTGGTATCAACGATTTCAGTACGGGCGTAGTGGCCCGTGGCCGTGAAGTCGTAGTCCTTGCCGTAGCGCTGCTCAAACGCACCAAACTTGATGAGTTTGTTGCACATGATGTCGGGGTTGGGTGTCAGTCCCTTGCGTACCGATTCAATGGTATAGGCCACCACATTGTCCCAGTATTCGCGGTGCAGATCCACCACCTCGAAGCGGCAGCCGTACTTTTTGGCGATATAGCCGGTAATCTCGATGTCCTCCTCGGCGGGACAGTCGAAACGTTCCATCGCCGTCTCCGTCGTGCCGTCGTCCTCGGCTCCGATGCGGATGTAGAAAATATCGGGCGTGATGCCCTGCTCTTTCAGCAGATGCACCACTACCGAACTGTCGACTCCGCCGGAGACAAGCGCTGCTACGTTCATGGGGGAAGGGTTAGAGGGCTGGAAAGTTAGAGGGTTACTATTCTATCCTTTTGCGGCTGCTGTCGATGGCCTCGGTGACGTTGATGACGTAGTCGCCCAATTTCTCATAGAGGGCGTAGAGGCTGCTGTAGGCGTTGCCGATGGCATAGTTATACACGCCGCGGCGCAGTGCGTCGAGGTGTTCCGCACGCAGCTGATCGCGGTAGACGTTGATTTCGTGCTCAGCGGCGTAGGTGGCGTCGAGGTCGACATGGTCGTAGTCGTGGAGGTTGCTGTCCATCACATCGAGCGCATGCTGCACCAGCTCGGTCATGTGCGCCAGGTTGTCGTTGAGGTGCGCGTCGAAATGGACGGCATCTTCGCGTTTGCTCTGGCGGGTCATAGCAATCTGATAGATGGTGTCGCCGATGCTCTCCAGGTTGTCGATGATGCGCATCATCGTGCTGACACGCTCCGAAGCGTGCTGGCTGACGTCGCCCGACCCGATGCGGGTGAGGAACTTCGTCAGTTCCAGCTCCATACGGTCGGTGATACCCTCGTACTTCGCCACACGGTCCATGATGGACTCAAACTCCTCGTCGGTCTTGGCGGTACGCAGTCCCGGCAGGAAGGTGTACATACGCAGCACGCGTTTGCTGAACTCCTCGATTTCGCTCTTGGCACTCTGCAAGTTGAGCTCGGCGGTAGAGAGGAAGGTGGGCTCCACATAGGTGAGACGGAACTCCTCCTCGCCCTCCTCCTGTTTGTCGGGCACCATCCAGGTGACAATCTTGACAATCTGCGGGATGAAGAATGCCAGCACTATCGTGGTCACGACGTTGAACAGCGTATGGAAAACGGTGATGGCCAGCGGGATGATCGGGATGCTCGGGAGCAGTCCGTCGAGTCGCTCGCTGATATACATCACACCGTCGCAAATCGGATAGAAGGGGATGAGGAAGATGATGGCACCTGCCACGTTGAACACCAGATGCGCGCGTGCCGTGCGCTTGCCGGTGGTGCCGGTGGTCATGGCCACCACCTGTGCCGTCAGCGTGGTGCCGAGGTTCTGACCTATCACCAGCGCCATCGACGTGGGGAAATCAATCCAGCCCTGGCTGGCCATCAGTAGGATGACCGCCGTCATGGCCGACGAGGTCTGCAGGATGATGCAGAGGATGGCACCCACCACGATGAAGAGCAGGATGGACCAGTAGCCCCACTGACCCCAAGCGGCGATGGAATGCGCCACGTCCTCGTTCAGTGGCGGCACGGAGTCGCCCATCAGTCCCAGGCCGAGGATCAGCAACGCCAGACCGATGATGGTCTGACCCAGATACTGCATCCTGTTCTTCTTGCTGAAGATGAAGATGAGGCTGACGGCGGCGATGATCATAGGCATCAGGGGGACAGCCTCCCCCTCTCCGCTGCCGCTCAGACCAAACAGGGTGATAATCCACGCGGTAATCGTGGTGCCGATGTTGGCACCCATCACCACGGCGATAGCGCCGCCCAGCGTCAGCAGTCCCGCGCCGGCGAAACCGACGGTCATCACCGTGGTGGCCGTGGAGCTCTGGATGATAGCGGTGACACCCGTACCCGCCAGGATGCCACTCAGCGGCTTACCGGTAATCTTGGTTAATATGTGGCGCAGACGGCTGCCGGCATATTTCTGAAGGCCCTCGCTCATCAGCTTCATCGCAAACAGGAAGACTGCCAGGGCACCAGCCAGCTTCAACAATACAATCAATACTTCTCCAAAATTCATATATTGGGTAACGTTTAAGGTTTATCGTTTAACGTTTAATGTTTAACGTTTAATGTTTAACGTTTAATGTTTAACGTTTAATGTTTAACGTTTAACGTTTAATGTTTAAGGTTTAACGTTTATCGTTTAAGGTTTAACGTTTAACGTTTAAGGTTTAACGTTTAATGACGTTTAAGGTTTAAGGTTTAACGTGTTTCTATGTGGGAATGCATTTTTAGACCTACTAAAAACTAAAAAGAATGCAATTGGATTGCATTCTCTTTAGCGTTGAAGTATCATGAGTTAATCAGCATTATTATACAGGAAATTATTGACTTGCGTCACATCTCCGTTGGCGCCGACCTTTGTCTGAGGTGCCTCACTCTGCGACGAATGCGGGGTTTGGTATACCACGTCGTCCGACAGCTGTTCGGTGGTCATCTCCTCCACGATTTGCGGACCATTGGGGTGGTTGTGCAACAGCTCGTACAGGTGTTTGACGCGATCGGCTCGGCTGTACACCGTGGCATCGTCGACAGACGAAGGTCCCTCACGTCGGGTTGCCACCGGCGTCTCCTTGACCGGCGGAACATAGGTGCTGACCGGTGCAGGTGCGGGTTTGGCCATGACTGGCGTCTGAAACACCTCCTTGGCTCTGGGTTCGGGCGACGAAGGCATGGAGAAGAGATCCATAACCTGCTGCTTGGTATCGGCGACAGGATCCTGTTCCAGCGCGGTGCGCAGCATGGGTTCGTCGATAGCAACCGGTTCGCTTTCTACAACTTTCTCCGCGACAGGGGCGGCCTCCGCCGGGGCAGCCGTCACCTCGTCATCATACAGATTGTAGCGGTGGCCACCACTGACAGGTGCCGGCGTCTCCATCACGGGTTCCTCCTTCGGGGTAACGAACGTGGGAACCAAATCTTCAGGCAAAGACTGCGACACATCTTCAACCGTGTCGATCATCTCCATCTCCTGCGACTTGGCAAAAGAGCGGGTCTCTACGGCATTCTGCTGACGCGAAGCGTCGATACCGGTGGCGATAAGAATAATATGCAGCTCATCTTCGAGGGTCTCGTCGTAGCCGGCACCCCAGATGATATTGACCTCGTCGTTGCTGCAGATGGAACGCAGGTAGGTGGTCACCTCCTCCATCTCGTCCATTGTGATGACGTGCTCTGGGTTGAAGTAGAAATAGAGCAGCATATTCTGAGCACCCGAGATATCCGAATCGTTCAGCAGGCTGGAGGTGGAAGCGGCCACCACAGCCGTCTTGGCGCGATCTTCACCCTTGCCGAGGCCAGTACCCATCAAAGCGCGACCGC
Source organism: Bacteroidales bacterium (assembly GCA_017449975.1). Taxonomy (GTDB): domain Bacteria; phylum Bacteroidota; class Bacteroidia; order Bacteroidales; family P3; genus Colimorpha. Next base: position 22,280 of record JAFSYK010000061.1, on the reverse strand, counting down.
TGCCTTCCATCACGGTATTCACATCCTGGAAGTCGCGGTTCACAATGCCGTAGCCAGTGATGATGTCGGAGATACCCTTCGTGGCTTCGAGCAACACGTTGTTGGCGTGGACAAAACCTTCGGTCAGCGCCATATTGCCGCCCAACGAGCGAATCTTGTCGTTGTTGATGACAATCATCGAGTCGACCGTATCGCGGAGAACATTGATGCCCTCCTCGGCCTGACGCAGACGGACCGGACCTTCCCACCAGAACGGCGTGGTCACCACAGCCACCACGAGGATGTGCTTGGTGTCCTCGTCCTGCAATTCGATATCTTTGGCAATCTTGGCAATGACAGGTGCCGCACCCGTACCCGTTCCGCCACCCATACCAGCCGTGATAAACAGCATATTGGTGTTGTTGGACAGCATCTCGCGGATCTCGTCGGCATGCTGTTCCGCAGCCATGCGTGCCTTCTCCGGCTTGTTGCCGGCACCCAAGCCCAGCTTACCCAACACAATCTTGTTGGGAACCGGACTTGCATTGAGGGCCTTGATATCGGTGTTGCAAACGATAAAATCAACGCCGTTGATGCCCTGACGGCACATGTGGTTGACGGCATTGCAGCCACCGCCACCCACACCAATGACCTTGATGTAAGAAGATTGACCTATCGGTTGATCAAAAACGAGCATATTATTGTTGTCTTCCATAGTTCGCGCCAGTGTAAAGATGTATTATTGAGCAAATTACAAGAATCTGCCACTTTGAAAAGACTTTGTAAAATTACGATTTAATAGTCAGTAAATGAATATGTTATATTGTCAGTTATCAACAAAGTTATGAACCAAATACAAGGGTTATTCGTTTGTATCATCCTGACCTTCAGTGAAAAACTTAGTCAGGTAACGGTTCAATTTCGTGAAACCTTTACCCGTGTCGCGATCCGGTTTGACATTAATCGCACTCGGTGCTTCAACCACCGGTGTCGGCTCCGGCTTTTCCACCGGTTCGGGAGCGGGAGTGGCGGACGGGGATTCCATACCGTTGAAAATGTCAAAGGGATCATCGCTCTCTTTTTTCTGCGCCTCCGGCTGCTCATGCTTCTCATCGTTAGCCTCCTCGTCGAGACCGAAGAGCACCAGACCGACGCCGGTGGCATACATGGGATGCGCCAGTTCAGCATCGGCATCCACCAGATGTTCATCGGGTGTTCCGATACGCGAATGGGCCTTCACCACCAGCTCCGACAACTCTTCGATGTGCTTCATACGAGCGCCACCGCCGGTGAATACCACACCCGCCAACAGCTGTTTTTCCATGCCCGAACGTTCAATCTCGTAACCCACCTGCTCGAGAATCTGAACCATGCGCGCCTTGATGATGCCGGCCAAAGTTTTAACCGAAATCTCGCGTGGCGGCTGGTTGCGGATGCCAGGAATGGAGATAATATCGTCGGCACTCTCCAGCGTAGGCAGACAGGAACCGAACTTGACCTTCAGCGTCTCGGCCTGCGGCTTCAAGATGGAGCAACCTTTTCGGATATCCTCGGTGATGGAGTTACCCGCCAGCGGTATAACCTGCGTGTGACGAATAACATCCTGCGTAAAGACAGCGATATCGGTGGTACCGCCACCGATGTCCACCAAAGCAACACCCGCTTCGCGATCCAGCTGACTGAGCACCGCATAGGAGGAGGCGATGGGTTCCAGTACCACATTCTTGATTTTCAAGCCCGCCTGCTCCACACTTATCCTGATATTGCGCAGGTTGTCGATGTTGCAGGTAACCACATGGAACTGTGCCGACAGGGTCTTACCTGTCACACCCACCGGCGAAAGGGAGTCGAGCAGTGGCTCGTTGTCAATGAAATACTGCTGCGGGAAGACATGGACAATCACTTCACCTTGGGGCAGGAGCATCAGTTTCTGCTCGCTGACCAGACGTTCCACATCCTCCTCGGTGATAATGTCATGGTCGCGTATCACGATACTACCCGTGGTCTGCATTGCTTTGACATGCTGACCGGCAATACCGACATACACCTCCTCGACCTGGAAGTTGGCCTGCTGTGCAGCTTCGGCAACCGCCTTGCGGATGGATTTGCCGGTCTCCACAACATTGAGAACCACGCCACGGACCACGCCGATAGACTCTGTTTTACCATGTCCCAAGATACGCAACTTACCATTCTCTGCTCGCTCACCAATAATGCAGGCGATTTTGGTAGTGCCAATGTCCAATCCAACAATAATTTTACTCATAATCAAATCGTATTTTACGTTTCTTATTTGTTTTCGTCTCGTTTGCGACACACAATCTGTCGCTTATATTTCAGATTCACCTCCGAATAGGCATCCCAACCCTTGACAGGCAACACACGTTCCACGAAGCGGTCGAGGTGGCGCATCTTCTCTTCCAGCCCGTCAGGTGAACCCAACACCACGGTGAAATCAGCCCATGAGGGGACGAGGCAGAAATTGCCCTTGGCGTCAATGTAGATGTGGTCATAACCCGCCAGCCTATCGTTATCGTGATAAAGATAATCTGTCAATTTCCACAGCTGCGCCAACGTATAGCGGCCACGCACGCTGTCGTCCCGCCACTCCGCCAGATTGATGGGACCGTGACCTTGGGTCAGACGCTGACCGAAATGGCCGCTGGCCACCGTCACGTCGGCATAGCCACGCGGACTCAGCGGCATGGTCAGTCCCGTTTCGTCAACGTAGAAACGCTCGTTGCCACAGTGGACACGGAGTATTGGCTTGCGCTGACATGCACATACTTTCACCCGTCCCGTCATACCCACCGAGACCTGCTCGTTGCAGAGATAGGGCGACTGTGCCACCACCGCAGCCACCGCCTTGGTATCGACATCCTTGATGCGCAGGGTCGCCAGCTCCGGCATCTGCTGCTGGATCATCGCCTCCACATGACCCACCGTCTCCAATGTATCGACACACGGGTATTCGATAAGAACCTCCACACCCGACACAGGGCCGTGGCGACGCACCACATTGGCGGCCACGACAGCGGCCACAACAATGACGACGATAAGTATACGCAACGGACGGGACATGGGGTTGAAAGGTTATTGGTTATGGGTTATTGGTTATTGAGGGGGTTGGAAAGGTTATGGGTTATAGGTTATTGGTTATTGAGGGGGTTGGAAAGGTTATGGGTTATTGGTTATTGAGGGTTGAGAGGTTATGGGTTATTGGTTATTGAGGGGTTGAGGGGTTATTGGGCTAATTGGACCAATTGGTCTTATTGGGCTTTATTCTGTCATAAGGTCTTTTATCTTCGGGACGAGGCGGTCGATGTCGCCGGCGCCGAGGGTGAGCAGCACATCGGGATAGAGGGCTGGCAACAGTTCGAAGAGCTGTTCCACGGAGCAGTAATACTTCGACATCTTGTCGATCTTGTGCAGAATCCTGTGAGAGGTCACACCCAGTATCGGCTCCTCGCGTGCCGGGTAGATGGGCAGCAGCACAATCTCGTCAGCCGGCATCAACGCGTCGGCAAACTGATCGGCGAAGTCACGCGTGCGGGTGTAGAGGTGCGGCTGGAAGACCACCACCAGCCGTTTGTCAGGATAGAGGTAGCGCACCGACTCGATGACCGCCGCTATCTCCTGCGGATGATGGGCGTAGTCGTCGATGTAGACCAGCTCCTTGCTGTCGATCTGGTAGTCGAAACGACGACGCACGCCGAGAAACGACTTCAGTCCGGCACGCAGCTGGTGCTCGTTCAACCCGCACTCCAGCGCCACCGCAGCGGCGGCCACAGCGTTCTCCACATTGTAGAGGGCAGTGTGTGACAGCTGCAGGTCGTAGATGACACCCTTCGGGGTGCGCAGGTCGAAGAAGAGATTGCCACCATAGTGGCGTACATTCCAAGGGTAGTAGTCCGCCTCGATGCCGTGGGCGGTATATTTGAGAATGCTTGAATGTCTGAATGCTTGAATGTTTGAGTGATTGTGATGTTCGGTCTCGTTGTTATGGGTATCTTCCTCTTCATTGTGGGTCTGGAAGGTGCCCTCCTTGACAATCAGTGTTCCGTCGCTGTCGACCTGGGAGGCGAACTGGCGGAAGGCGTCGATAAGACACTCGTGGGTGCCGTAGATGTCGAGGTGGTCGGCGTCGGTGGCGGTAATCACAGCGACGTGGGGATGCAGCTGCAAAAACGAGCGGTCGTACTCGTCGGCTTCGACCACCACATAGCGGCTCTTCGGGTCGACGACAATATTGCTGTCGAAATTCTTGCAGATGCCACCCAGAAAAGCGCTGCAGCCCTCGTCGGACTGGCGCAACAGATGGGCGATCATCGACGAGGTCGTCGTTTTGCCGTGGGTGCCGGCCACAGCGATGCAGCATTTGTCGCGCGTCAGCTCGCCCAGCACCTCGGCACGCTTGCGCAGCGGTATGTTGCGCTGTTGCAGCGTCTGCAACTCGGCATTGTCGGCCGGGATGGCGGGTGTATAGACAGCGAGCTGGATATCTTCAGGCAGCAGGTCGGGGTTGTCGTCATAATGGATGGCGATACCTTCGGCCTCCAGCTGACGGGTCAGCGGCGACGGGGTGCGGTCGTAGCCCGACACGCGGTCGCCACGCTGGTGGAAGAAACGCGCCAGCGCACTCATGCCAATGCCTCCTATGCCCAGAAAGTAGTAGTTCATACAATCAATTTATCTATTTCGTCAACAATACGGTCGGCCGACGACGCCACACCCAGCGCACGGCAGGCTGTCGCCATCGCATCGCACCGTCCTTTGTCCTGCAACAACTCGGCCAGCAGGGGCAGCGTCTGTTCGCCACACTGCTTGTCGGGCACCATCAGCGCGGCGCCTTTGTTCACCAACGCCATGGCGTTCTTGGTCTGGTGATCCTCGGCCACATTGGGCGACGGTATCAGGATGATGGGCTTGCCCACCAGGCAGAGTTCGGAAATGGCGATGGCGCCGGCGCGCGAGATGATGACGTTGGCCGCAGCATAGGCCATGTCCATGCGGGTGACGAACTGATGTACCTTCACCCACTCGCCGACACCCGCGGCCTTGACGGCCGCCACGGCCTCATCGTACATCCAGCGACCTGTCTGCCAAATCAGCTGGATATTGTTTTCACGGAAGAAGTCGAGATGCTGCATCACCATGCGGTTGATGCTGCTTGCGCCCAGGCTGCCGCCCACCGAGAGGACGACGGGCCGGGACGCATCGACCTCAAAGAAAGCGCAGCCCTCCTCACGGGAGACAGCGATATGCTCGATGTCGGCACGGACAGGATTGCCGGTAAACACCAACTTCTCTGCCGGGAAGAAGCGCTCCATGCCGTCATAGGCCACACAGATGGTGCGCGCCTTGCGCGCCAGGGTACGGTTGGTCAGTCCCGCATAGGAGTTCTGCTCCTGCAACAGTGTCGAGAAGCCCATCCCCGTGGCTGCTTTCAGAGTAGGCTCGCTGGCGAAGCCGCCGACACCCACCACCACGTTGGGCTGGAAGCGACGGATGATGCGACGTGCCTTGACACGACTGCGCAGCACCTTGAAAGGCAACAGCAGGTTTTTGCCAATATTGCGCAGCGTCAGCTGTCGCTGCAGTCCCGCGATGGGCAGTCCCTCGATACGGTAGCCTGCCGCCGGCACCTTCTCCATCTCCATGCGGCCTTCCGCACCGACGAAGAGAATCTCGGCGTCGGGATGACGACGCTGAAAGGCGTTGGCTATGGCCACGGCGGGGAAGATATGACCGCCACTGCCGCCGCCGCTGATGATGATACGGATGGGTTTCACTGTTGTACTCATAATTGAACCTCCTCGTTAACGTTGGACGTCTCCGTTGCCGCAGTCTCCGACTGCTTGTCCACGCTGCTTGCCACCGCCTGCACCAGGCCCACGCCGAAACCCATCGTGAGATAGGCCGTGCCGCCCGAACTGATGAAGGGCAGGTTCTGTCCTGTGACAGGTAGCACACCCACCGCCACACACATATTCACCAGCGCCTGCAGGTAGATGACCGTGCCGACACCCATGGCGATGAGCATACCAAACGGCTTCTGGCAGCGGAATGCAATCTTGATACAACGGAAGAAAAAGACAGAATAGAGCAGCAGAATGATCAAGCCGCCCACCATACCTGTCTCCTCAATGATAATAGCATAGATAAAGTCGTTGTTGGCCTGCGTCATCAGTCGGGCAAAGACCGTCTTGCCGATGCCCACACCGAACACCTTGCCCCGCGCGATGGCCATGCGTGCCATATTCTCCTGGGTCAACTGGTCGTGGTCGTTGTGCATCCAGCGCTCGACACGGGCACCCCAGGTGTCGGAGCGACCAATTTCCGGCGCTTTGTCGGTGAATGCCCAAAACATTAACGCAATGCCCACCACTAGTGCCATTCCCAGAAAGACACGCCACCAATATTTCCTGTTGACGCCGCCATACAGCATCGTGAAGAAGCAGGAGATAAATATCAGTGCCGACATCGAGAAATTCTCCTTGAAGACGAGAAAACAGACCACCACGATGGGGAACAGTACACGCAGAAACGTCTCCAATGTGTCGATCTTATCCTCCCTGAACGCCAACAAACGTGCCACATAGATAATGAGCGCCACCTTGGCCAGCTCCGACGGTTGGAATCGTCCTATCAAAGGCAGGTCAATCCAACGAGTATGTGTCACCCACAAATAAGCCAGCAGCACAATGGAAATCCATAACAGTATCTGTGATATGCGTGAGAAGTAGCGGTAGTCTCGTCGTGAGATAAAGATAACGAGGGCGTAGGTCAGCACCACAAACACGCAGTGCTTGAAGAAGGCGAAGCCTGGGGTGACACGCGCCTCCTCGATGGCCGAGCGACCTATGGAGCTGAAGACCTCCACCAGCGAGATGGCGGTCAGCAGGAAAAAGACCACCCACAACGCTTTGTCGCCACGAAACCATTCGCGGACACGTCGTTCTTCTATGGGTTTGGAGCGGTACAAGGTGATGGAGGGTTTATTGATGGTTTGAAATGATGGGATAGGTAAATTGGGGTTTTACCTTACTATTTTATAAGTCGTTGACTTCGTGATGGAAGTGGAGTCCTTCGTCCGTGGCCGAAAGTTGGCTGGCGACCAGCGGCGAGAAGACCACCGTGGCCGTCTCGATGGAGTTATAGAAAGAACGAACCACAGCATCGTGGATGCTGTCGACATCGATGATTGTCGGCACCACGCTGTCGAACTGACGATGGAGCCATTCGCTGTTGGAGCCCACACAGACCATCATGCGCACACGGCCCTGCACCGACGACACCAGCTTGGTGGCATCGATGGCGGGACCGTCGGCATTGACAATCCAGATAATCGGTCCTTCGAGACTCTCGAGGGTATACCATGTGGCGTTGAGCGAACGCGAGGCGGCGTCGTTGATGAAAGTCTTGCCATGGATGCGTGCCACGAACTCACGACGATAGCGCATCTCGTCCATGCGGTTAAAACAGTTGCGCAGTGCGTCGTTGCGCATCTTTTTCAGTTTGGCGGAATCCACACCAGCCAGTCCATTGTGGATTTGTTGACGACCTTGTTGTGCTAATACTTCTATAGTCATATCTTGGGAATGCTTGAGTGCTTGGTTGTTTAATAGGTTTAATGGGTCTAATGGGTTTAATGGGCGGAACTGATCACTGGCAACTGGCCACTGATCACTGACCACTACCGCATCTTGATGGTCACGATGCTGACGATGGCGAGCAGAATGGCGACGATGATGAAGCGCTGGGTTATCTTCTGTTCTTTGATACCTTTCTTCTGGTAGTGGTGGTGCAGCGGCGTCATAAGGAAGGCACGATGTTCTATCGGCACCGGCTGTGACATAGGCAGGTGGTGGCGACGACGGTAGATTTTGCAGCTGGCCGTCTGGATAATCACCGAAAGATCCTCAACGAGATAAATACCACACAGCACCGGCAGCAGCAGCTCCTTGCGAATCAGCAGAGCGAAAACCGCGATAATGCCACCGATGGCCAGGCTGCCCGTGTCGCCCATAAAAATCTCGGCAGGATGCGTGTTGAACCACAGGAAACCCATCGTGGCACCCACAAAGGCGGCAATGAACACCGTCAGCTCACCGATATTGGGGAGATACATAATATTCAGATAATTGGACATGATGACGTTGCCCGACAGCCAGGCCAGGATGGCCAGCGCGCCACCGTTGACCGACGCGATGCCCGTAGCCAGACCATCGATACCATCGGTAAGGTTGGCGGCATTGGAGACAGCGGTGATCACAAAGATGACGATGATCACATAGAGCAGCCATACCCAGTTCTCGGCCCAGTCGCCCATCCATCTGATGATGTTGGCGTAGTCGAGTTCGTGTCCCTTGATGAAGGGGATGGTGGTCTGGGTGGAATGCGGCGCGATGTCGGGGTGGAACATAACCAGCAGACCCACCACGATGCCCAGCGACACCTGGCCGAAGACCTTGAACTTACCCGGCAGACCGCGCTTGTCTTTCTTGAAGACCTTGATATAGTCGTCGACGAAGCCCACAAAACCCAGCCACACCGTGGTGCCGAGCATGATCAGCACATAGATATTGTCCAGCTGTGCGAACAGCAACGTCGGGATGATAATGGCAGAGAGGATGAGCAGGCCACCCATCGTGGGGGTTCCCGCCTTCTCGTTCTGTCCTTCGAGACCCAGCTGACGTACCGTCTCGCCAATCTGCTTACGTTGGATAAAGCGGATAAAACGCTTGCCGAACAGCAACATAATCACCAGTGAGGTGATGGCACTGAAAGCCGCGCGGAAAGAGATGTACTGGAAAACTCCGGCACCCGGTATATCCAAAGAGTCAAGCCAGTTAAAGATGTAGTAGAACATTATAGAGGTTAAGGGTTAAAAGGTTGAAGGGTAAAGATTAGAGGTTAGGGGTTATTGCTTTTTAGTTTTTAGCTTTTACTTTTTAGTTTCCAAAAGTTTTTCCATTTCTTCACGGTCGTCGAAGTGATGGCGCACGCCGTTGACCTCCTGATAGGTCTCGTGGCCTTTGCCCGCCACCAGGATAATATCGCCCGGCTGGGCCATCATCACAGCGGCCTGCAATGCCGAACGACGGTCGGAGATGCGTACCACACGATGTCGGTCTTCGTCTGTGAGACCCGCCTCCATGTCGTCGAGGATAGCCTCGGGGTCCTCGGTCCGCGGATTGTCGGAGGTGAGGATGACTCGTCCGCTGCCCTGCACGGCGATCTGTGCCATCTCAGGGCGCTTGGTCTTGTCGCGGTCGCCACCGCAGCCCACCACGGTGATGAGCGTCTGACTGGGCTGGCGGATGTCGTTGATGGTGCTGATGACATTGTCGAGGGCGTCAGGCGTATGTGCGTAGTCCACCACGGCGTTGATGCCGTTGCCTTGCACCATGGAGAAACGTCCCGCCGCCGGCTCCAACGCACTGAGCAGTCGCAGCGCCTCGTCGCGCTGCACGCCACAGAGCACCGCAGCGGCATATATGGCCGTCAGGTTGTAGGCATTGAAACGACCCACCAGACGGCACCAGACCTCTGCGCCATCCAACTGCAGGTGGAGACCATCGAAGCTGCTGTCGACGAGACGGCAGCGGAAATCCGCCACCTGACGGAGGCTATAGGTGTAGATGTGTGCCGCCGTGTTCTGCACCATGACGCGACCGTTGCGATCATCGATATTGACCAACGCAAAAGCGTCGGCCGGCAGCATGTCGAAGAATCCCTTCTTGGCCGCGATATAGGCCGCCATGGTCTTATGAAAATCGAGATGGTCGTGGGTGATATTGGAAAAGATGCCACCGGCAAAGGTCAGTCCGGCGATACGCTGTTGCACCACCGAGTGACTGCTCACCTCCATGAAGCAATACTGGCAGCCTGTCTCCACCATGCGTGCCAGCAGGGCGTTGAGTTCCACCGCGTCGGGCGTGGTATGGGTTGCCGGCACCACCGCGTCGTCGATCTTGTTGACGATGGTCGACAGCAGACCCACATGGCATCCGTGCTGACGGAAGAGTGCGTGGAGCAGCGTCACCGTCGTCGTCTTGCCATTGGTACCCGTGATGCCCACCAGTTTCAGCTTCCGTGACGGATGACCGTAGAAGGCCGACGCCACCTCGCCCAGCATACGGCTGCTGTCGGCAGTGGTCAGATAGACCACGCCGTCGGCCAGCTGCTGCGGCAACTGCTGACAGACCACCGCCACGGCGCCCGCCGCAATGGCGCGGTCTATATAAGCGTGGCCGTCGACATGGGTGCCCACCTGAGCCACAAACAGCGTGCCGGCTTGCACCTGTCGCGAGTCAAAGGTAACGGAGGCAATCTCCACGTCGCGCCACTGGTGACGCTGGCAGTCGGAATCGAGTATAAGGTGGCTGAGGAGCATTGGATTCTGGGTTAAGGGTTATTGAGGTTATCTCGTTATTACGATTTTTCGTTATCACGTTATTGCATTTTTAATGTAAATGCAAATACACAGTTTGGTTCTTTTGGATGCGGGTGCCGGGTTGGGGCGCCTGGGAAGTCACACGGCCGTAGCCGTCGAACTGCACCCTCACGCCTCTATCCTCAAGCAACGCCATAGCCTGGCGAACGGTCATCCCTTTGCAGTCGGGGACCAAGCCTGCAGGCGTCTTCCGCACGCTCCGCACCTGTCGCACCTGTGCCAGCGTATCGCCTGTTGCAGGGAACTGGATATGCGACAGTTCCTTGTCCATCGACACCACACAGTCGGCAATGCTCTTGAAGACCGGTGCCGCAGCCTGACGACCGTGGGCGTGGACACGCTTGACGACAACGATACAGCTGTATTTGGGCTTGTCGGCAGGGAAGAAGCCGGCGAAGGAGGCATAGAAAAGATTGTCGATATAATGTCCAGCTCTTTCATCATAGACATTGGAGGTACCTGTCTTTCCTGCAATGCCATAGATATTGTTCTTGATATTGTTACCGGTGCCACGCTGTACCACCTCTTCCATCATCTCGCGCATCAATTTGGCTGTCTCAGCGGAGCAGATATGCTCGTCGAGCACCACAGGGCGTACGGTCTCATAGTCGCCATTGCTACCAATCGCCTTGCAGAACAGCGGCTTCATCATGCGTCCGTTGCCAGCGATGGCGTTGTAGAAGGTGAGCATCTGCAGCACCGTGACATTGTTGTTATAACCATAGCAGAGGTTGAGGAAGCCACGGTCGGACTGCAGACTGTTGATATTGCCCCGCGGCTCATTGGCTTTGAGGTCGAGCATCAGCGGGTCGTAGTGTACCACCTTGCGGATCTGCTTCTCCAAATCAGCACGACGTGTGCGGTAGTATTTCCACGCCAACTCGCACATACCCACATTCGACGAGATGGCCAGCGCACGCTTGACGCTCACCGTGTCCACCTTGTCCTCGTCATCTACTATCTCACCGCTGTTCTTGGAAAAGACCTTGCGACCCACACGGATACGTTGTGCGGTGTCGAGCTGCACCTGCTTGTCATTGAGCACAGCGGTGAGGAAGACCGACTTGAAAGTGGAGCCTGGCTCGTAGAGGTCTGAGCAGGCCACATTGTTGTCAGGCGATTCGACATAGGTGTGCTGCGACGTATCGAGCACCAGACTGCTGCATGCCAGCACATAGCCCGTGGCCACCTCCATCAGCACCGCGCAGCCCGACGAGGCACCGTAGCGCATCAACTGGTTGCGCAACGCCGTCTCGGCGACATCCTGATAGCGGGTGTCGATGGTGGAGACAATGTCGAGGCCGTCGATACGCTGCTGCTTGGAGACCGAGTCGATGGTCACCTCCTCGTAGGGTTCATCGCCGACACGGTTTGTCACCTGCACCCACACGCCACGCGTCAGACGGCGATAGCTGTAGATACCGTCCTGTCCGCGCAACTGCTTGTCGTAGTAACCCTCCAGTCCGGTATAGGTGTCCGAACGCTGGCTGTTGCGGAAGCCGATAACATTCTTGGCCATATTGCCATAGATATGCGCACGCTCCTGTCGCACCACACTGCGTTCGCCTTCCTCGTAGCGCACCGTTTTGAGCACGCCACGGTCCCAGCCTTTGAAACGGCGTACCTGCATCCATACCGAATAAGGCAGGTTGCGCTGCACCAGGAAGCAGGCCCTTGGGCCAGAAGAGCGGCGGGCTTCCACTATCTTGTTGCGGAAATAGGCCACCGAAAGAGTGGGCACCGCACGGTGGAGCACGATGCAGACGCTGTCGATACTGCGGTAGAAGAGGCTATCGGGAATGGGGCCATCGATGATGGGTTTGCCCTTTGCATCCAGCTTTGGCTTGCCCGCCTTGTCCGTCAGCACAAACGACGTAAGGTCCAGATAAAGGTCACAGATGGGAACGGTGGTGGCCAGGATGTGACCGTCCGACGAATAGATATTGCCACGCATGGCAGGGTCGACACGCACCATCTCCACACGACGCTTGGCACGTTCGCGCCACTCGGCACCGTCCACCCATTGTATCTTCACCATGGCACCAATAACCAACACCCCCACCACTACAGGCAGGAGAATGTAGAGCCACACTGTGGAACGAAGGTTGTTATGTTGATTGTCGGAGGGCAAAGGGGTGGATTGTTGAATTGTTTAACTGTTGAATTGTTGGAAGGTTTATCTTTTGTATTGTCTATTCACTCATCACTATTCACTAATCATAGTTCGTATGGTGGGCCGGAGGTGAGGCCGATGCCTTGCGGTTCCATCATTTCGGCCACTTGCGACACCTTGGCGGAGTGTTGGTAGCCCTTCTGCATCATGATGCGGTGCTCGCGCAGGTACTCCACACGCTGCGTCAGGCGTTCCTTCTCCTTGCTCAGCGACTCGACATAATAGCGTCCCATCACCAATATGATGCCATACAGCAGAATCAACAGCATCAACGGTATCTGACGCCACACGCCGCCACGGGCAAAGACATCGCCGCCCAGCACCTCGCCTATCGAACGCAAGCGGAACTTAGCCATCGTGCCTCCTTTCTGCAATACGCAGCTTGGCACTGCGGGCACGGCTGTTGTCGGCCACTTCGGCGTCGGTCGGCACGATGGCCTTGCGACTCACCAGCGTCCACGGCGTCAGCTTGTTGCCATAGAAATCCTGCTGCACCTCGCCGTCCATGCGGCCGGCGCGCATATAGTTCTTCACCAGCCGGTCTTCCAGCGAGTGGTAGGAGATAATCGCCAGTCGGCCGCCTTCGGCCAGCACCTCGGGTGCCTGCTCCAACAGCGATGTCAGCGACTCCAATTCACCGTTCACCTCGATGCGAAGGGCTTGGAAAATCATGGCCAGCGCCTTGTTCTCGCGGCCGCGCGGCAGCAGGTGTGCCACGGCGTCGCGAAGCTGGAACGTAGTGTCGATGGGCTCCTGACTGCGTTTCGACACGATGGCTTTGGCCAGTGCGGCGGCGTTGGGCAGCTCGCCATAGAGGGCGAAGATGCGACGCAGCTCCGCCTCCTCATCGCCGTTGACGACATCGTGCGCCGAACGGGCGACACGCTGGTCCATGCGCAGATCCAGCCGACCGTCGAAGCGGGTGGAGAAACCGCGCTCGGCCTCGTCGAGCTGGTGCGACGACACACCCAGGTCGGCCAGCAGACCGTCGACACGGCGCACGCCGTGCAGACGGAGAAAATTCTTCACGTAACGGAAATCCTCATGGATGAGGGTAAACCGGGCATCGTCGATAGCATTGCGCTGCGCGTCGGCGTCACGGTCGAAAGCGAACAGGCGTCCCTCTGCACCCAGCTGTTGCAGGATGGCACGGGAATGGCCGCCGCCGCCAAAAGTGACGTCGACATAAATGCCGTCAGGACGGATATTCAGTCCCTCGATGCATTCACTCAGCAGAACCGGTTGATGATATGCCATTGATTTGTCCCAGTCGTTGATCGACAAGCGTGGCGAAATCGCTTAGCGACGCATCCATCTTGTCGTAGGCGTCACGTTCCCAGATTTCTATGTACTTGCCCGTTGACTGAAGGACAATCTCCTTGGCATCGCCCAGCACACATTTCTGCTCAAGGGGTATGAGCAGACGGTCGTTGGTGTCCATGTCCACTTCGTTGGCATGGGTCATCCGACGCAGAATGGCACGGTCGGCAATGTTGTAGGGATTCAGTTTTTCCTGGAGTTGCTCCACCTCAGCTTGAAAACTGGCATAGGTCCATAACTCGAGACACTCGCTATCGAAACTGCGTCGAATCACAAAACGGTTGTCCTCCGTCTCCAATTGACGCTTGAGCGCAACGGGAAACTTGAAACGACCGTTCGTGTCCAACTTACAATATTCAATACCAAGCAGTAACGCCATTATTTCCTATAATATTTCAAGTTGTAAAGATAGAAACAATTTTCCAAAAAAAACCATAGAGTTCCATTAATTGTTGAAAACTTCCATTTTGTTACTTTCAACTCTCTTATACGCATCTCGAAAAAAAAGGTTACAAAACAAGAACAAAAGCCATCTTTCGGCAAATCGAAGTCGTCGAGGGTACCCCCACCCCTCTTCCACTCCTTGTTGATAAAAAAAGAAAAGCGGGACTACTCGATTGGGGGGGGACGGGGGCATTGGGTCCGATGGGCTGTCTGGTCTTTATTTTTCGTTTTTCGCCTCCCGATTATCATTTTTTAAGTATCTTTGTACCCCCATTTAGCGAAATACTATAATTAGGAACTAATACTATTTAACATGAAAAAAACTATTGGATTTTTGATGTTGGCGGCTGTCATGCTGATGCCCGCCAGCCTGCGAGCCGACGAAGGCATGTGGCTGCTGTCGCTCATTGGAAAGAACTATGCCGACATGCAAAAGGCCGGCTTCCGTCTCACCCCCGAGGACATCTACTCTATCAACCAGTCGTGCCTGAAAGACGCCATTGTGGGTCTGGGCAACGAAGGGTCGCCTTTCTGGCATTTCTGCACGGGTGAGATCATCTCCGACCAGGGTCTGATGACCACCAACCACCACTGTGGCTACGGCAAGCTGCAGGAACACTCGACCGTGGAGCACGACTACCTGCGCGACGGCTTCTGGGCCTACTCGAAGGAGCAGGAGCTCCCCAATCCGGGACTGACTGCCTCGATCCTGGTGCGCATGGAAGATGTGACCGACCAGGTGCTGCAGGCTCTCAACGAGGAAATGAGCGAGACCGACCGCGCCAATGCCGTGAAGGAAATCTCAAAGAAGCTGTCGGACGAAGCTGTGGCCGGCACACTCTATGAGGCTACGGTGAAGCCGATGTTCAACGGCAACCAGTACTTCCTGTTCGTCCACATGATCTACCGCGACGTGCGCCTGGTGGGCGCCCCGCCGTCATCGATGGGCAAGTTCGGCGGCGACACCGACAACTGGTCGTGGCCGCGCCACACCTGCGACTTCTCGATGTTCCGCATCTACACCGCCCCCGACGGTACGCCGGCGGCCTACGACAAGAAAAACATCCCCCTTAAGCCCAAACACCACCTGCCCGTGAGCATCCGCGAGCTGCAGGACGGCGACTTCGCCATGGTTCTGGGTTTCCCCGGCACCACCAACCACTATGTCACCTCCTACGGCCTGACCGAAGTAATGGATGTCACCAACAAGCTGCGTCACGAGATCCGCACGGTGAAGATCAACATTCTGCGTGAGGAGATGGCCGCCAGCCAGTCCACCCGTATCAAATACGCGTCGAAATATGCCTCCTGCTCCAACTACTGGAAGTATTCCAGCGAGCAGAACAAAGCCCTCACCAACCTGGGCACCATGAACATCAAGCGCGAAATCGAGTCGCAATACCGCCAGTGGTCGCGTAACAAGGCTCCCCGCTATGCCGAGGCGTTGCCGTTGATCGAACAGGCCTGCCTCGACATGCGTCCCTACAACCAGGCGCGCATGTACCTGATCGAAGGTCTGCTCGACGGTGCCGAGCTGCCCTTTCAGGCTTACCAGCTGGGTGTGCTCATGATCCGTATCGCTGACGAGAAAGACGCCGACGCGCGTGAAGGGCTCATGGCCACCCTGCGCAGCGAAGCCGAGCAGTTCTACAAAGACTACAACGAAGAGACCGACCGCCGACTGATGGCGGCTATGTTCCAGCATGTCTACGACAACATGAACCACGCCTACTGCCCCGAGGTCATCATCAAAGCCTGGAAGAAATACAAAGGCGACTGGGATGAGTACGCCACCAAGATGTACAAAGAGTCGATGTTCTCCAACGAGGAGCGCTTCGAGAAACTGCTCGAGAAGTTCAACGCCAAGAAAATCGAGAAAGACCCGATGTATCAGCTGGGCGAAGCCATCTATATGCAGTATCGCGCTGTGGCGCAGATGACTCCCAAGTCGGCACAGGACAACCTGACACGCGGTCAGCGCAACTTCGTCGACGGCATCTTGCAGATGAACAAAGGCAAGAAACTGATGTCGCCCGACGCCAACTCCACCATCCGTTGCACCTACGGCAACGTCAAAGCCTACGACCCCAAGGACGGCGTCAGCTACCACTTCTACACCACCCTGCGCGGCGTCATCGAGAAAGAGGACAGCACCAACAGCGAGTTTGTGGTGCCCAAACGGCTGAAACAGCTCTACCAAGCCAAGGACTTTGGTGAGTATGTCAACAGCCGCGGCGAGCTGCCCACCTGCTTCATCACCAACAATGACATCACCGGTGGCAACAGCGGATCGCCCGTCATCGATGCCGACGGTCGTCTTATCGGTCTGGCTTTCGACGGCAACGGCGAAGCCATGAGCGGTGACATCGACTTCGAGGAGAACCTGCAGCGCTGCATCTGCCTCGACACCCGCTACATGCTGTGGGTCATCGACAAATTCGCCAACGCCCAGAACCTCATCCAGGAGATGGACATCGTGCGATAAGTCAAAACAGCAACAGACACTATCTTAAAGTCTCGGCAGACACTTATATCTGCCGAGACTTTTTTTTTACACTTTATAGACCCAACTGTAAACTTTCGCATGAAGAATTTGTTATTATATATATGAGGGGTTATTTTGGTGATTACCCCAATATTCTCCATGCTATTTTGATTTTATCACAATTATTTATACCTTTGCATCGAAGTCCTGCTGTTTCCCACTTCCCCCGACTTTTTCTTTTCTCGCCATAACCTAAAAACCATCTAAAAATATGAGGTAACCACTAATTATTCGTTTTATTTGAACACGAATTGCACGAATAACACGAATAGTAATTCGTTAGATTCGTGTTCACAACTAATTATTAGAGGTTATTATGAAAAACTGTTATTTTAAAAAGTTGGCGCTACTGCTGGCGATATTCGTCCCTCTCGTGCTTCAGGCACAGCAACCTCCACAGCCATGCCACATCGTCATCACGGGCGATTTCGAGTCGCAGTGCGTCCTTCCCAGCGACAAGGATAGCTTCTATGTCGAGAACGGCGACGCCCTCATCGCCTGCAAGGGGATGTGTGTCACATACACTGCCACGGTGAACACGGGCGGTTCCGCCGTCACCGGATGGTCGTGGTCGGTAATAGGCGCCGCCACGTGGAACGACCTAGGCAACGGCTCCGTCACCGTCGACTGGGACAATGGCAGCTTTGGCCAGTTGTCGGTCGCGGTGACGACCGCCGCCGGCGCCACCTGCGAAAAAACCGTCAATGTGCTTTTGATCGAGCGTCCCACGATTGCTTCTGCCTCAACTCCGGCTTATGTTGAATATCCTGACGACACCAAAGTCCTTTATGTTTGCCAGGGCGAATCCGTTGATTTCACCGACCTTTCGTTCACCAACAATACCGATATTGTGGGCTATTACTGGGAAAGTCAGGCTGGTAGAACCTCATCCTCCGCCACCTACCATGTGGCCTCTTTCACAAACAATGATGTTGTCATACACCGTGTCTACAATAACTGCGGCTGCTATGACGAGGAGGAGATAATCATTGAGGTACTGTACGGCGACACCCTCGATCTGGGCTGTTACGGCACCGTCTGCGAGGGATCCAGGGTCACCTATACAGCCAACAATCCAATCTGCGGCAATTACTATTGGTATGTTGAGGGTGGCACAATCCAAGCCGGACAGGGGAGTCCACAGGTCACTGTGCAGTGGGGCAGTCCCGCCGAAGGCTACGGTGTCATCGGCATCGACGGAGACCTCTGTGGGAATGGAGCCTGTCCCACTATGCTCAGCAAGAAAATACCTGTTATCAGCGACCACCTCGCCATCAAGGGGCAGCATACCGCCTGTGTTGGCGAGTCAGTTGTCTATAGTCTCCCGCTTTTCGGTTCCACCAGCTATCAGTGGAGCGTCACCCCCACCTCGGGTGCCGTCCCCATGTCTGTCAACGGGACCAACGAGTGGATGTACACCTTCACCCAGCCGGGCACCTACAACATCTCCGTCGCCTACAGTTGCGAATTCCTCGACTGCGGCGAGTTCGAGACGGAGCCGTTTACGGCTGTTGTCAAGCCCAAACTCGCCATCACGGGCGAGGACCGTATTTGTGTAAGCAACGCCTGCCAGCTGGCCACCGACCCCGGCGTCTCCGCCAACTGGAAGGTGCAGTACATCGACAACAACTACCAGCAGGTCTACACCACCACAGGGGGTTCACTAACACGGACTTTTTCTGAAATCATTCAGGTCAATCCCACTCCTGCGGCGCCGACAGTATCATTCGGCAGCAACGCTTGCATCGACAATCCGCCAGTGGAACTGGTGGGGAGCAGCGCTGTGACCAGCGACCTGCATTGGAGCAACGGCGATGTCGGAACATATGCCGATTATTACACGCCCGGCATAGCCACCTCCTGGTATTACCATCCAGTCACCGGCTGCAAATCGGCGACTGCCAGTATATTCATAGAACCAGAGCCCAATTTCGACGCGCTGCTGACAGGTTGCTACGAAAGATGTAAGGATTTTCTGACCACCCATAATTCTTTGCCGGTATGGGGCCTGTATGCTGGACGGGAATCCATTGACTGGTATTGGTGGCTCAACACGAATTACATTGATAACGGCATCCAGAACGCACCCAACTACACTCTACGACTTCCGATCGTGTCACCTGGCGACTATTGGTTAGATGTCAAATACAATAGTAACAATTGTCATGTCTCGTCGCCCCATTTTGTAGTCAACGTGGCGGACACCTGCGAATGTGAGGGTTGGGACATCAGTACCAGTTGTTCCACCTATGTCAACAGGTGCAGACTCTATTACGATGTTA
Organism: Bacteroidales bacterium; assembly: GCA_017449975.1. Lineage (GTDB taxonomy): Bacteria > Bacteroidota > Bacteroidia > Bacteroidales > P3 > Colimorpha. Next base: position 3,078 of record JAFSYK010000061.1, on the reverse strand, counting down.
CCGTCACCATCTGCAACAACTCCAGCTATGACGCCTGTGTCGATGATTTGTTCCCGTTGTTTGACTTGAATAATTACAGAATCAGTAACAGTACATTCACTGGCCAATTGGTGGCTCCTTCGCATTGTTATTCTTTCACAATGACAATTGAAGCATTGCGGATGGTACCGCTGGAATCGATATTGTTCCGTATCTTGGACAAATGCAACGGCTGCACGAAAGACTTCAGCATAGACCTATCGCTGGGTAAATTCGAATGCTATGACACCATGCGGGTGCAGGGCTTTAACATACCTTTGGTCATGGAGAGTGACGCGGCAGCCTATATAGACTTTTTAGTCGATTTTTCCTACGTGCAGAATGTACTTGCCTTCTGGGTTGACCCGCCGATGCTCTTCAACTATACATACGATAGTTTCTCAGGTCTGTTGCGCGGGCTTTACATGATGGACCGTGGGGTGCTCTCCCGGCTGGCCATGGAGGGTGGCGACGTTTGCTTCTATGCCATCACTTGTAATAACGATAAACTTTGCTTGCGGGAATATTGTGTAGCCGCTTCCGTTTTGCATCAGCTCCTGTCATGGAGGAGAATCCAACCCGAGGTGGTCAGCGACTCGATTTTTGACAGCGACAGCGTCCACACCAAGAGAGCCCAGCCTCAAACTGTTGACGAACCGACCCTGCGGCTGGTGCCCAACCCCACAGTTGGCGAGGTGCAGGTTATGGGCGCGGGTGGTGAGGTTTCCGAGGTGCTGGTGCTGGATATGAAGGGAAGGCAGGTGGCTTATATTGAGCACACCGACCGTTTTGATGTTTCAGGTCTCCCGTCGGGTACCTACATCATCCGTGTCAGGACTCGCTCCAGTGAGGACACAGAACAAATCACCTATTTGAAATTAGTCAAAGAATAACCATAATCAAATAACTAAGCCTTATGCGTAAAATATTAGTTCTCTTATCGATTATAGCGGCATTGTATGTTCCTGTTCGAGCCCAGTATTTCGAGTGGGCGGATGGTTTTACAGGGCCCCAGAATCGGCTCAATGAGATTGTTGGATCTGTAACAGACTCAGAAGGAAATCTATATTTCTTAGGAAGCTTTTCAGGACATGCCAATATCAATGGCATTGAGTTTGCCTCGCCACAACTCAACACCGCCCAAATTTGCACTGTTCTCGGGAAACTGTCACCATCGGGCGAACTTCTTTGGCACAAAACGCTAGCTAGTTCGAATTATGGTTGTGGGCCTCGTGGCATAGTTCAAACAAGTGATTCCACCTTGATGATTGCGGCGTCATTCATGCTTCCCTTCAACAATGGAGTCACATACTCAAGCCGCAACTTCGTCTATTATTTTGACACGCTGTTGACAGAGGATGACGGTTATCTGATGCCGACCGACAGCATCTATGCCTATGGGGTTATGGCCTTCGTCACATTTGATTTGAACGGGAACAAACTGGAGCAACATTTTCTGCAGATGGCTTACGAGGACACTTTGGGTCACATTATCAGGGAGCGGGTTGGGGAAGATCCTTATACGAGAATACCTTATACGAGAATATATATAGGGTCTTTCCCTGTCGAGCGATTAACAGTGGATAATCAGGGTAATATTATCATTGTGCGTCAGGCAAACGATCAGGCCATTGTACTATGTGACACATGTGATGGAGGATCTCGCATCATGACTGTGAGGAATGGAGAGATTGGGGCATTAAAGATACTCGTCAACGGAACTCCACGACACACGTGGTATCCTACACACAGATCGGATGGACGCAATTTCCAGATAATGAAATTTTCTCCGGGATTCGAAGACCTCCTGTCCGCCATATATATATTGGATTCCACGGATGCATATACAGAGACCATTGACACCAGCCATGTTTCAATATATTTCAATTCCATTGAGACAGATAACGAAGGGTATATTTATATTGATATGGTTCACCTTAATTACCCCTCCGTTCCCTTATCCAACTCGGATACGCTACGGCTCAGTGCCACAGACATGTCCTGCTGTGTGAAATACAGTCCACACTTGAAGCCTATTATGATGTATAATATTGAATCGTTGGATTATTACTCTGACTATTCCCTTATCACACCAGAGGGAGAATTATATAGATTCTGTCATCCTAATTGGTATGAACTCAATGGACAAAATTCTCATGTCATTAGCTATCGTGGCGACACGCTGGACCTCAACAATCTGGCCTTCTGGCTTCGGCTTGACGCAACCGATGGCAGCATGCTTGCCTATGGCAAAGCGCCAGCGACTGTCGAGACATGGTTCAATGGTTTCCATAAACGGTTTGTTGTGGCGGGCAATAGAGTGTTTGGTCAAATAAAATACGTGGGGACTGTCGAGGCACCAGGTATTACTATTCAATCGGAACCGGGATGTTGGGGGATGGGATTGATGCAGTGGGACACGGAAGGGCACGTGATCGGTTTCACGGATTTCGCATCAAGAGCCGGGTATGATGCAAACGGACAGACCCATTTGGTCGACAGTGTTGTCTACATGACGGGCATAGTCATGGCTGGCGCCACCTTTGGCGCCACGCAGGTGGAGGAGTCGGACAACGGCACCGCCTTTATCGCGAAGTATGTCGACACGTCGCTGATGCGTCCCTACGTCTACAGCGACCCGCGGCAGCCCCAGTACATCGAGTGGGAGCAGGACCTGACGCTGCCGCTGACGGACACGCTGGTCACGCTGACGGCCACGGCGACGAGCGGGCTGCCTGTCGGCTACAGCTGCGACGACTCGACGGTGGCACTCGTCATCGACGGCGTGCTGCAGCCGCTGCGCGTGGGCACGGCCACGGTGACGGCCACACAGGGCGGCAGCACCTACGGCTACTACCCCGCCGCCCCCGTCACCAAGCTGGTGACCATCCACAACGTCGGCATCGACGACATTCAAAATTCAAATTTCAAAATTCAAAATTTGAGTATCTACCCCAACCCCACCCGCGGGGATGTGTACATCCACACGGAAGGTGAGACCGTCAAGAAAGTCAACCTCTACAGCTCCGACGGCAGACAGCTGCCCATCCAGCCGCAAGG
>JAFSYK010000060.1 GCA_017449975.1 Bacteroidales bacterium | reverse complement strand
CGGTCAGGATGTGGGTACGCAGACCACCAAGGCCGCCAACAGCCTGGCCGCCGACATCGGTCTCTACTACCAGAAACCGATCTCCTCGACGCAGGAGCTGGCGCTGGGTGCCTTTATCAGCAACCTCGGTGCCAAACTCTCCTACTCCGACGACGACACCGAGAACGAGTTTCTGCCCGCCAACCTGCGTGTGGGTGGTCGTTACAGCCACCAGTTCGACGAGTTCAACAAAGTCAACTTCCTGCTGGACCTGAACAAACTGCTGGTGCCGACACCGCCCAAGCAGAAATCCGGCGAGAGCCAGGCCGACTTCAGCAAACGGGCTGCCGACTACAAGAAGACCGGCGTCATTCAAGGCGCCCTGCAGTCGCTCTACGACGCCCCCGGCGGCTTCTCGGAGAAGATGAAAGAGATACAGCTGTCGACTGGTGCCGAATACTGGTACAACAACATGTTTGCCGCCCGTCTGGGTTACTTCTATGAGCATGAGGACAAAGGCGGTCGCCAATACGCCACCGTCGGTTTCGGCATCCGCTACAACATCGTCGGATTCGACTTCTCCTACCTCATCCCCACCACCCGCATCGACAACAGTCCGCTGGCACACACCATCCGCATCAGTCTTACGTTGAATCTTTAGTGATTGGTGATTAGTGATTAGACAATAGATTTCAAATGACACGCATAGGCATAGGTTACGATGTACACCGACTGGTGGAAGGACGGCCTCTCTGGCTGGGCGGCATCCAGATACCCCACACCCTGGGACTGGAGGGCCACAGTGACGCCGACGTGCTCATCCATGCCATCTGCGACGCCATGCTGGGAGCCGCCGCACTGGGCGACATCGGGCAGCATTTCCCCGACAACGACAACCAGTACAAGAACATTGACAGCAAGATTCTGCTGCGCCGCTGCGCCGAACTGCTGCGCGAGCACGGCTACCGCATCAACAACATCGACAGCATCGTCTGTGCGCAGCGTCCCAAGTTGGCACCCCACATCGACACCATGCGGACAACGCTGAGCGAAGTGTTGCAGCTGCCGAAGGACAGCGTCTCCGTCAAAGCCACCACCACCGAGCGGCTGGGCTTTGAGGGACGCGAGGAGGGCATCTCGGCACACGCCGCGGTGATCATAGAGAAGGAAGGATAGGAAGACAATGAATGAAAACAAGCCATACGTAAGTCCCCAAGCCGACGACGAAACCGCCGTGCTCGACGACATCGGTTGCCATCTGGTGTTGCACAACGACGATGTCCACACCTTTGACTATGTCATCAAGGCATTGGTGGACATCTGCCGTCACACCGTAGAGCAAGCCGAACAGTGCACCATATTGGTACATTGCAAAGGAAAATGCGTAGTGAAGAACGGCAGCTACGAAACCCTCCTGCCCATGCATACAGGACTGCTCAACAAACAACTGACCTCTGAAATTGTGAAGTGAATAGTGATTGGACTAATGGAACCAATTAGACTAATTAGACCAATTTAGACCAATTCGATTAAACCCTCAAACCTTTCTACCCTCAAACCCTTCAACCCTTTAAACCCTCAAACATTCCATGTCACTTACCTTACTTATCATTGTATTGTTCGTCGGACTACTGCTGCTCACCCTTGAGATTGTCGCCTTGCCAGGCGGCATCGCCGGTGTGGCAGGCATCGCCATCATGGGCTTCGGCATCTGGCAGTGCTACAGTCTCTACGGCGTCACCGCCGGCCACTGGGCGCTGCTCTGCTGCATCGTCGCCTGCGTCATCCTGCTCATCATCTTCATGAAGAGCAAGACTTGGAAACGTTTCAGCCTCAACGACGAGAGCGACAGCAAAGTCAACCAAATCGACAACCACAACATCCACGTCGGCAGTCGTGGCAGCACGGTGGCACGCCTCGCGCCCACTGGCAAAGCGCTGATCGACGGCGAGCTGGTGGAGGTTCACGCCATCAACCAGTTCATCGACCCCAACAAACCCATCGAGGTGGTGTCCGTCGAAGGCTACCGCATCGACGTCAAAGAAATCAGCGACGAAAGATTTGGGGAATTGAAAATTGGTGATTAGTGAATGGTGAATGGACAAATGATATGCACTAACCACTAACGGCTAACAGCTTTTTAGCTTTTAGTTTTTATCAAACCCTCAAACCCTTAAACCCTTAAACCCTAAAAACCTTTATATCATGGAAATTTCAACTCTTGTTATCGCTGGCTTGTGCTTTGTGCTGCTGGTGCTGTTCTTGTATCTGGTGCCGCTGGGAATCTGGTTCCAAGCCCTTATCTCGGGTGTACACACCTCTCTCATCCAGCTCATCTTTATGCGCTTCCGTAAGGTGCCGCCCACCGTCATCGTCAACAACATGATTTCCGCCTCCAAAGCGGGACTGAAGCTGCGCCAGAACGACCTCGAGGCCCACTATCTGGCCGGTGGTCGTGTCAATGCGGTGGTCAACGCCCTTATCTCGGCCGACAAAGCCAATATGAACCTCGACTTCAAGACCGCCACCGCCATCGACCTGGCGGGCCGCGACGTGCTGAAAGCCGTGCAGACCTCCGTCAACCCCAAGGTCATCGACACCCCGCCGGTGGCGGCTGTCGCCAAAGACGGCATCCAGCTCATCGCCAAAGCGCGTGTCACCGTGCGCACCAACATCAAGCAGTTGGTGGGTGGTGCCGGCGAAGAGACCATCCTGGCCCGCGTGGGCGAGGGCATCGTCACCTCCATCGGTTCCGCCGGCAGCCACAAGCAGGTGCTCGAGAACCCCGACAGCATCTCCAAGCTCGTCCTCACCAAAGGTCTGGACAGCGGTACCGCCTTCGAGATTCTCTCCATCGACATCGCCGACATCGACGTGGGTAAGAACATCGGCGCCCAGCTGCAGATGGACCAGGCCAACGCCGACAAGAACATCGCACAGGCCAAAGCCGAGGAGCGTCGCGCTATGGCTGTGGCTCAGGAGCAGGAGATGAAGGCCAAAGCGCAGGAAGCCCGCGCCAAAGTCATCCAAGCCGAAGCCGAAGTGCCGCTGGCCATGGCCGAGGCCTTCCGCAACGGCAACCTGGGCATCATGGACTACTACCGCATGAAGAACATCCAGGCCGACACCGACATGCGCGAGAGCATCTCCAAGCCCGCCGTCGCCAAGCCCGCACCGGGAAAACCTGAGAATAAGTAGATTAGGCGGTCCTAGGCAATCCTAGATATCCTAGGCAACTCTAGAAAAATCACTATCATGAAAAAAACTGTGTTCTTTCTTTATGCATTGCTGCCGTTGTATCTGTCTGCGCAGGTATCGCCCAAGCTGGTAGCCCCCAAAGAGATGCCCAACGGGCTGCACTTCCTGCCGCCGCCACCCGACACGCTGTCGGCGGGCTTCGCCTACGACCTCAGCCAATACCATTGGGGCAAGTCGCAGCGCAACGACTCGGTGCGCTGTGCCATCGCCACCCGCGACGCGGAATGGAGCGTGCCGTGCATGTGCCGTGAGTTCAGCGAACCTTTCGGCGTCACACTGTCGAAGGAGAACACACCGGAAATCTACCTGCTGCTCGAGATGGTGGCCGAAAACGCGCGCCATGTGGCCAGCGAAGCCAAGGACCACTACATGCGCAAGCGTCCCTACGTCCGCTTCCACGAAGGCACCATAGCCCCGTGGGACGAGGAGGACCTGCGCAACAACGGCTCCTATCCTTCCGGACACACCATCCTGGGCTGGAGCACCGCGCTGATTCTCACCGAGCTCAACCCCGACCGGCAAGACACCCTCCTCGCCCGTGGCTACATGTATGGCGAGAGCCGCGTCATCGCCGGCTTCCACTGGCAGAGCGACGTCAACGCCGGCTTCCTGTGTGCCAGTGCGGCCATTGCCCGCCTGCATGCCAACGACCGCTTTCAGGAACAGATCCGCAAAGCCAAGCAGGAATTCCTAAAGAAGAAAAGTCGGAAATAGCGACAATAGAACAACAACAGAACAGGGGTCCATTTTGCAACGGACCCCTGTTCTGTTCCTGGTAACCATTTCGTCACGATTCATTTTCGTCAATCGAGAAAACATATTATCCATATCATTGAACCTTATTCAGTCTGCCACTCAAAAAACAACAGTTATAGCAAAGGTAAAAACAAAAACCGAGAAAAACAATCCCTGTTAGTAAATCAGGGGCAGCTTACGAATTTCTCTCGTTTGCTGTTTAATTCATAATAATTTGTCAATTCAATTATTTGTATTACTTTTGCAATTGAAAGTAGTATAAAGAAATATAAAGTAATACAGCTATGGAATTTGCAATTGAAAGAAAACCAACATCTTTTCGTCTCAGAACTGACCTTCTAGTGAGGCTGAGAAAGAATGCCATTCGTCAAAATCGCACTCTCAACAACTATGTGGAGAGCCTCCTGCTTGATATCGTTTACAACGAGCCTAATGACACAACCCGCGCCGCCATCGAAGAGTCGATGTCCGGCCGCAACAGCAACAAAGTATATGCAAGTGCTGAGGAAATGATGAATGACATTCTCAACGACGAAGGATGAAACAGTTACAGCCTACCACCCAGTTCAAGAAAGACCTGAAGCGGTACAAGCATCAGCCTAAATTGCTTGCGGAACTGAAGGAATTGCTTGACCTGCTGATAAACGAGCAGCCAATACCCGATGAATACTTCCCACATCCACTTGTAGGCAATTACAAGGGTTGTCTTGAATGTCATATCGAGAGTGATTTCCTGCTGATATGGATTGACGACCAGCGGGATATCATCGAATTGGTGCGACTGGGTACGCACTCGGAACTCTTCGGGAAATAACGTTTACCAAGATTATCCGCGGCAAAACGGAGCCGTCACTTCCGTTGGCACGCAACATCAGCCGCAAACTGAATATTCCTGCCGAAGTGGTATTGGGGGTATAAAGTATAAAAAAAACAGGGAAATCCCTAATTCAAAAATAATTCGTATTATTGCAAAATAAACTGAAAAAAGGAAAGACATGTAAGAAGTAAGAATACAACCAAAAATACAGGCGTTTTAGCTTTTATTTAGCAGTCCGAAACCTAGGAAATTTCGACACATTTGCTCCAAAGAAAGCCAGAACGCTCGCGGACATACCGTGAGCTTTCTTGTTGGAGCAAAGGTTATTCCTAGGACCTCGGACTTGCACAAAGAAGTTCGCGGTTTTTTTATTGTCCAAATCAAGAAGGGAAATTATTAACCCATAAAACATAAAAAAATAACAAGATGAAGACTATTCAAAAAATCGGAGTGATTGCCATAGCGGCAATGGTAATGGTAGGTTGCGGCAGTTCGAAGAAGGCCGCCGAGTCGCGCATCGAGAAAGGCAAGAGTCTCGATGGCGAGAAGGTTGTGGTGGAGACCGCCAAGCTGTCCGGCATCGACATGGTCGAGAGCCTGAGCGAGGACGGCACCAAAATCAAGAAGGTGGCCTACAAATGGTATGCCGGCATCGGCAAGGCCAACGACAAGCAGACCGCCATCGAGATGGCCGAGCTTGAAGCACGCGCCACCATCTCGCGCATCGTGGAAAACGCCGTGATGACCACCGGCGAGCGCGGCACCCTGGCCAACAACGGCGACGTGCAGAAGGCCCTCTCCACCCACTGGCAGCAGGTGAGCCGCAGCATCCAGAATGCCTGCGAACCCTTCGGCGACACCAAGATAGAGTACAGTCCCTCGACCAAGATGTACACCGTCACCGCCAAGGTGGGCATGCGTGGCGACAAGTTCCAGCAGATGCTCAACAACGCCGGCAACTTCAAGCCCAGCACCCTCAACGGCAAGGATCTCGACGACTTCATCGCGGCCAACAAAGAGATTATGAACGCCGCCAAAGGCAACTAAGCCATGAAACGGTTATTCCCAATTGTAATGCTCCTGATGCTGGGGAGTGTCGCCACGGCGCAGAGCTATCCGTCGGAATGGAAGAAATACACCTCCGACGCCTACTATCATGACATCGAGAGCGATGCCGCCAAGCAGACTGCACTCGACCGGGCTCGTACCAATCTCGCCCGCCAGATACAGGTGCGCGTCACTGAGGTTAGCCAGATGGACAAGCGAGCCACTAACGGTCGATCCTCCATCCTCTACTCCTCGACCCAACGGTTCTCCACCAACGTGGATATGGACCTCGTCGAGAGCCGTAGCCACTACGACGATGCCCAAGGCAAGTATTATGTGCTGGTATATATTGACAAGGCTGCGGCTTGCACCTATTACGAGAACGAGGTGAAGATGCTCGTCAGCAACGTGAGTAACGCCCTCACCATCGCCGACAACTACATCGCCACAGGTTTCAAAGGCAAGGCCAAGACGGAGTTGCAGGCGGCTCTCAAGTGCTTCGATGGTGCCGCCAAGCCCTTCTTCTGGCTCAACGTGTTCGGCTTTGACGAATACCGGCTGCAGCAATACCTGACGCGTGTGCACGACTTGGAGCAGAGCGTCAAGCAGCGATTGGCCGACCTCGAATACGGCACCACCTACTGCGTGGTAAGCGAGGCCGACCTCTTCGGTCAGCGCTACGTCAAGCTGGCCAATGAGATAAAGGGTGAGCTGTCGGCGCAAGGCTGCAACTTCGTCGACGACGCGTCGACAGCCGACTTCATCATCCGCATCACCGCATCGGCACGCAAATACAACGAATTTCAGGGTGCCTACTTCACCTATATCGACGCATCCGTGAGCATCGACAAGCAGGCCACCGGCCAGCGCATCTTTGAGGACGAGGTGCAGGTGAAGGGCTCGCATACCCTAGGCTACAACGAGGCCGCCCGCGACGGCTACAAGAAGATAACCAAAGAAATCACCAAACTAATCAAGGAGAATATCAAATTATGAAGAAGTGTATTTTTGTTATGGCAGCCTTGATGCTGGTATCAGGGACCGGAATCAAAGCCCAGAATTTCACCAAGACCACCCTGAAGTTGCAGGGAGTGGAGATGGTGGAGACTATGAGCGACGACGGCATGTCGATGACCAAGCGCCCCTACCGCTGGTTTGCCGGCATGGCCGAGGCCGATGTGCAGTCGGTGGCCGTGGAGATGGCGCAACTGGAGGCCTACGCCACCGTATCGCGTGTGATAGAGAACCTCGTCGTTGCCAAGGCCGAACGCGGCACCGTGGCTGTCAGCGGCCGTGTACAGAAAGCCCTCAAGTCGCATTGGGAGCAGATGAGCATGAGCATCCAGAAAGCCTGTGAGCCCTTCGGTGACACCGAGGTGACCTACAACAGCGAGACCGGCCTCTATGAGGTCATTGCCAAGGTGGGCATCCGTGGTGACCGATATGTGCGCCTGCTCGACGGTGCCAAGGATGCCAAGCCCGACGGGCTATCCGGCGACGACTTGCAGCAATTTATCGACATCAACGAGACCATTATTGATGCCGCAAAAGGTAACTAATAGAATTGACTAAAAACAAGAAAAATGAAGAGATTACTGTTTCTTGCGGCATTGCTGGCAGCCCCAATCTACGTAATGGCACAGCAGGACAAGAGAGTGGCAATACTTGAAACGGTCGACAAGATGGATAAGGTCGACTACGATATTGAATTTCAAATTAGGGCATATATAACCGACGCAATAAACCGCACACCTGGCTATGAAGGGTATGACCGTGTGGACATGGCCCAGATCAACAAGGAACAGAGTTTCCAGCGTACAGGTATGGTTAGCGATGAGGATATAAAAAAGATTGGCGAGATGACAGGCGCCAGCTCGATAGTGGTGGCAGAGGCAGTGCGTAGTGCTGACGGCGTCATTAAGGTAGCTGCCAAAATTATTAATATAGAGACAGGTCGCATTGAGAATTCGACGAAACCATACAGGGCAAGGACGGATGACGAAATGGACAAGGCCTGTGTGTCTGTGGTGAGCGATTTGCTTGGAGGTTCTAGTGGAGGTAACACCTACACACCTCCATCAAGGGGTATTGCCACCTCCCAGCGAGGGCAGGATTTCACCGAGACGGCTTTCGGCATCAACATGAGGATGGTGTATGTGGAGGGTGGCACGTTCACCATGGGGTGCACCGGTGACCAAGGCAACGAATGCGAGAGTGATGAGTCACCCAATCGCATGACCACCGTTAGTTCGTTCTACATTGGCATGCTTGAGGTGACGCAGAGCCAGTGGGAGAAGGTGATGGGGACATCTGTCTATCAACAAAGGGATAGGGCAAATAGCAACAGTACCTACGGAGTAGGCCCCGAATACCCGATGTACTATGTCAGCTGGGAGGAGGCCAAGGAGTTCTGCGCCCGGCTGAGCCGCCAGACAGGCAAGACCTACCGTCTGCCCACTGAGGCGGAATGGGAATATGCCGCCAGTGGGGGCAAGAAGAACGAGGGTACCAAGTACAGCGGCGGCTGGAGTATCGGCGATGTGGCGTGGTACACGGGCAACAGCAGCAGCTCCACGCACCCCTGCGGCACCAAGCGAAGCAACGCCCTCGGCCTCTACGACATGAGCGGCAACGTGTGGGAATGGTGCGAGGACTGGTATGCAAGCCAGTATCTGCAGTACGACAACAACAACCCTGAGGGCGCCAGTTCGGGCTCGGACCGCGTGAGTCGTGGCGGCAGCTGGGGCCTCAGCGCCGAGTGCTGCCGTGTGTCGTATCGCAACGGCGGCACTCCGTCGGACCGCTACAGCTACCTCGGCTTTCGGGTGGTGTTAGTCCCTTAGTTATGTCCTAAAAAAAAGAAAAGAAAGAAATATATAAAGAAAGAAAAGAAAAAAAATGCAGCTCAAAATATTTACAGTACCAATTGTAGACGGAGAAGAAAGAAATGAAGAGATGAACCGATTTCTTCGCGGCCATCGTGTTGTGACTGTCGACAAACAGTTCTGTATGGTCGGCGACTTGGCCTGTTGGACATTCTGCATCACATACGTAGACGGTTCTATCGCCACTTCTCCAACAAAAGCTGTGGAGCAACGAGAAAAGATTGATTACCGGGAAGCCCTCGACCCAGCCACATTTGCCGTATTCAGTCGCTTACGTGAAATACGAAAGGCTCTGGCCTCGGAGGACGCTGTTCCCGCATACGCTGTATTTACCGATGCTGAACTGGCAAAAATCAGCAAACTGCAACAAATTGACGAGAAATCCATCTTGACAATAAAAGGTGTGGGTAACGCACGTGTCGAAAAGTACGGGACGAAACTCTGTCAACGCTATAATGGGAACACAACAGAAACCGCATAGTGAAACGCCAGGGACATCTTATAGAACAGGTGGCTGATATGGAGAACCTCCTGCTGGCGTTCTGGAAAGCGCAACGAGGGAAAGCCGGCAAAAAGGAGGTAATTCGGTACCAAGAGCATCTGACGGACAACCTGCTCAGGATGCAGGAACACCTACTGACTGGGCATGTTGACGTGGGGCACTATCACTCGTTTACCATATTCGAACCCAAGGAACGACATATATTTGCATCCTGTTTCAATGAGCGTGTTCTGCATCATGCCCTGATGAACATTTGCCATCAGTTCTTTGACAAGCACTTGATTTATGACACTTACGCCACTCGAATCGGCAAAGGTACCTATGCCGCTCTTGACAGGGCTCATTCCATGATGCCTCATTATAGATATGTCGCCAAACTGGATGTGCGCAAGTACTTCGACAGCATCGAGCAGACAATACTAAAGCTACAGTTGAGGCATTTGTTCAAAGACCCCTTGTTGCTATCCACCTTTGACAAAATCATTGACACATATTGGAGTTCCAGACCCGGACTCGGTGTGCCTATTGGCAATCTAACCAGCCAATATTTTGCAAATCATTATTTGTCGGACTACGATCATTACATCAAGGAGCAATTGAAGACACCTGTATACATTCGTTATATGGACGACATGCTGCTATTCGGAGACAACAGATCGCGGCTCAAGAAACAAGTGGAAATGGCTAGAGACTATTTATCCTCAAAATTGTCGCTGGAATTAAAACCGCCACAAATAGTATCAACAGGCCAAGGTGTGAGTTTCTTGGGATACCGACTTCAAGGACATAGGATTGGACTTAACAGCAGAAGCAGAAACCGATTTAACAGAATGATGACAGAATATTCCCATAAGTTAGAGTCAGGAATCTGGACCCAGGAGGATTATCGTAGTCACATGGTACCGTTGATGGCTTTTACACAACACGCTTATACTAAAAAATACAGACTATCAAAATTAAAGAAACAAGCCGTAGGGCTCGAACCGCGTGAATCGTGGCGGCAGCTGGAACAACAACGCCAAGAACTGCCGTGTGTCGAATCGCAACAACAACACTCCGTCGAACCGCAACAACAACCTCGGCTTTCGGGTGGTGTTAGTCCCTTAGCTTATGCTGAATAATATGGACATAAACAGGCTTGTTTCTTGTTTTCCTGATATGAGGAAACGCAAAGAACGGTTTTTTACCGCCGCAAAGGATGTTGTCGGTAGTGAAAGTGGATTCTTGAATCGAAGACTACATCCTTTATTTATCTCTTTGCCCTGCCTACAAGCAAATCTTTGCCCATATTGAAAAAAGACTAAGAGAAAAAAGATTGCATGAAACAACCTATCCTATTCTGTATCGCAACTTTGTTACTCACCTGGGCTAACGCCCAAGTGGACAGCGACGAGTTTAATAAGCAGCTACAACAGATGCGCGAGCAGTATAACCAAGCTGCGCAACAATCCCGGCAAGAGTATGCCAACTTCCGTCGGCAAGCTGAAGCCGACTATGCCGCTTTCCGCAAGAAGGCCAATGAGGAATATGCCAAGGCAGTGAAGAAGGCGTGGGCAGAGATGGGGGTACAGCCTGCCATCGACAAACCCAAGGAGCCGGAACCACCGCGTCCTACAGCGCCACCACCAGACCATCTGCCGACCACCATACCATTGCCGCAGTCGACAGTGGTGCCGAAGCCTGCACCACCGACACCACAGCCGCTGCCACCGATCCCTGAGCCAGAGCCCGAGGTGCCGACCCTGCAGTTCGACCTCTACAGCACACCGTGCAACGTGCATGCCGACAGAAGGAGTCTGCAATTCAGGCTATCTGGCACCGACGAGAACAGCATAGCCAAAGCCTGGCAAGAGCTGTCACAGGAGAAGTACGACGGATTGCTGCACGACTGCCTGGCACAGCGCGAAGCGCTGCACCTGGCCGACTGGGGCTACCTGCAGCTGCTGCAGAACATGAGCGAACAGCTGCTGGGCAAAGGGAGCAACGAGGCGGTGCTTCTGCAGATGTACCTCTTCGCCCAGTCGGGCTACCGCGTGCGGATGGCGCGCGAAGACGACAGACTGGTGCTGCTGGTGCCGTTCAACCGTTCCATCTACAACTACTCCTACATTACCCTTGACGGGATAAAGCACTACGTCCTCAGCAAAAACAGACAAAAAAGCATCTATGTATGCTCCGTCAGTTTCCCCAAAGAACAGATGGCCAACATCCTGCTGACCGAGCTGCCCGCACTAAACGGCAACCGACAACCTAAACGCAGCTTCTCGGGAAATCGCTTCGGAACCATGCAGGCCGAGGTGGCGGTGGACAAGAACCTCATCAACTTCCTGAACGACTACCCGCTGAGCGACGCATGGGACTACTACTCGCTGGCGGGCTTCAGCAACGAGGTGAAGGCAACCCTCTACCCTGCCCTGCGCAACCAGATCGAGGGCAAGAGCAAGCATAAGGCCGCCAACATGCTGCTGGACTTCGTACAGCACGCCTTCCAGTATGCCACCGACCAGGAGCAGTTCGGCTATGAGCGTCCGCTGTTCGGCGACGAGAGCTTCTACTACCCGAAGAACGACTGCGAGGACCGCAGCATCGTCTACAGCATACTGGTGCGCGAACTGCTGGGGCTGGACGTGGTGCTGGTACACTGGCCGGGACATCTGGGCACCGCCGTGGCGTTTCCAGAAGAGGTGCAAGGCGACTACTTTGTCGTGGACGGACGCCACTACACGGTGTGCGACCCCACCTATATCGGCGCCGACGTGGGCGAGACCATGCCACAGTTCAAGGGCGTAAGCGCTAAAATAGTGAGACTATGAGGCGGTGGGGCGTTATCGTGGCAGCCGTGCTGTTGCTGGCGGCCTGCCACCCTAAAGAGCCACGGCAGGGGGCGGAGAGCGGAGACACGCTGTGTCCGGGATCGGCCACAGCGGGGGATGCAGACACAGCAAGGGCTGAAACCGGCACAACGGCAGACGCATGCGCAGCAGCGGGCAGACGGCACACGCTCCAACACGACAGCGCACAGACGACCCATCTGCGGGTTTTGCGGAAGAAACAGACGAAGATCTACAGCCCAACCCTGCTGGTAGGCGAATGGCGACACGGCAGCGAACACTGGGTATACCGTTCCGACGGGACAGGGATCAGCTGGGACACGGACGACGACGTGACGAGCGAAGAGGCGCAGGCCTTTCATTGGAAGATGGCCGACAACGAACTGGAGATCACACTAACCATACAAATGGGAGGCGTGGTTCTCAAGCACTACACCGTTACTTTTGTGGATGCGGAGACGCTGGCGTACAGCGACGCCTACGGCGGGGCTTACCTTTGGGATAAGGTGAAGTAAGGGCAGCTGTGGCCGAGATCGATCACAGCAATCAGTACTGCTCTTTCTCGTTGGGGAAGTTGACGCTTTTGACGTCGGCGATGTACTGCTTCACGGCGTGGGCGATGTCGTCGCCGAAGGTGCCGTAGGTACGCAGATAGCGAGGTTTGAACTGCTGGGTGATGCCCAGCATGTCCTGCAGCACAAGCACCTGACCGTCGGTGGCACTGCCGGCACCGATGCCGATGGTGGGGACGGATATCAGCTTGGTGACCTTCTCGGCCAACGACGCCGGTATCTTCTCCAACACGATGGCAAAACAGCCCGCCTGGTCGAGCACCTGCGCGTCGTGGACCAGCCGCTCGGCTTCGTCGGCCTCGGTAGCACGCACCACATAGGTTCCGAACTTATTGATGCTCTGCGGCGTCAAGCCCAGATGTCCCATCACAGGGATGCCTGCCGAGAGGATGCGTGAGATGGATTCCAGCACCTCTTCCCCACCCTCCAACTTGACGGCGTCGGCACCCGTCTCCTTCATGATGCGGATGGCGGAGGCCAGAGCCTGCTTGGAGTTGCCCTGGTAGGTGCCGAAAGGCATGTCGACGACGACGAGGGCACGACGGATGGCACGCTTGACAGAGGAGGCGTAGACAATCATCTCGTCAAGGGTGATGGGCAGTGTGGTATCGTAGCCCTCCATGACGTTGGCAGCGGAGTCGCCGACCAAGACGACATCTATCTTGGTGCTGTCGAGCAGCTTGGCCATGGAATAGTCGTAAGCCGTCAGCATGGCGATTTTCTCGCCACGGTGCTTCATATTCTGTAACACACGGGTGGTAACCTTGGTTACATCGGTTTGGAGATAGGACATGGGAGAGGGGTTGAGGGGTTGAGGTGTGAAGATGTGAAGGTGTGAAGGTGTGAAGATGTGAAGATGTGAAGGGGTTGAGGGGTTGAGGTGTTGAGGGGTTGAGTTGTTTAGTTGTGAAGATGTGAAGGTGTGAAGATGTGAAGATGTGAAGGGGTGAAGGGATTAGAAATCATCGTCTTCTTCGATGGTGGGGGCAGTGGGTTCGGGGTCTTCCGCCTCTTCGACGATACGGAACATGCGACGCAAGTCTTTTTTCATCTCGTATTCGCCGTGGCGGTCCATGCGGTAGGCCACGTAGTGCTTTTTACCCACGGTGAAAGCGCCGACATCACGGTTGTTGTCGACCTCATAAAAATAGTCATCCAACTCGCTCTCCTTGATTCGTTTACCCAGAAATATGGTGTCAAACTGTGTTAGATTGATAGCGGCTTTGATGTGGATAGTGCCCGCTTTTTTGTTGACGACCTTCTTGGTGGCCAGCGAGCGGTACTCGACGCCCTTGTCGGTGTAACGCTTGGCGAAGAAACGCACCTTGCTGTCCCACTGCTCTTGCGTGGCGGGCAGCTGTATGGTGATGGAGTCGGGCAGCGCCTGACGGCATTCGTGAACAGGCATCAGCGAGTCGGTATGCAAGACCACATAGCCTGACTGCACCAGGATGTTGCGTTTGTGCGGTATGAGGAAGTAGCGCTCCACGACGGCGCGGTAGTCCAGATGCTCCTCAATGGTGACCGAGACGTTGGAAGGACAGGAGTCTTTGGTGCCGTCGACGGAATAGAGGGCACCCTTTTTAAGTGACAGCTCGGTGTAGTAGCCATGGATGGTGCTGTCGTGCGCCGGCACATAGCAACCGCGGGCGGCACCCAGGCTTGCGTCGGGGTTGTGGGTGAAGGTAAGCAGCACGGCATCTTTCAACGCCACCGTTTTGTTGAGCACCCGCCGACTCTCGGGCAATGCGTCATAGTTGTAGGATTCCACAGTCATCGGCACCTCGTAGCGCACCAGCTCGGTGGTGTCGCCCATACAGGCGCAATGGATGGGGTTGACGGCATAGCGCACCGGGAACGGCATGCGCGAGCGGCGCGCAAAGTAGCGGACCACCGCGTCGGCCCACGCCTGACCCACCGCCGAGTCGGCAGCAAAAGCCTCCACGCGCATGGTGTAGAAGCGCTGACTCTGCATGTCGAAGGCGATGCCATAGGCGGAATCGAGCCAGTCGAGATGCGACAGCGTCAGCGAGGTGTCTCTGCC
Source organism: Bacteroidales bacterium (assembly GCA_017449975.1). Taxonomy (GTDB): domain Bacteria; phylum Bacteroidota; class Bacteroidia; order Bacteroidales; family P3; genus Colimorpha. The sequence goes on along the minus strand of JAFSYK010000060.1, from coordinate 14,473 downwards.
CGAGAACTGCAAGAGCAGCGCGAATTGCTCGGGATCCTGCAGGGCTTTCTGCATATCCTTGACACGTGTGTTGCCAGGGATATAGAAACCCGGCTGCGCGTTGAGCAGAGGGGTGAGAGACAGAAAGACAAGGAGGATGGGGAGCAGGCGGCGCATGGGGGTTGAAGTGTTGAGGTGTTGAGGTGTTGAGGTGTTTAGGTGTTGAGGTGTTGAGGTGTTGAGGTGTTGAGGGGTTGAGGGGTTGAGGGGTTGAGGGGTTTAGATGTTTAGATGTTTAGGTGTTGAGTTGTTTAGGTGTTGAGTTGTTTAGGTGTTGAGTTGTTTAGGTGTTAAGATGTTAAGGTGTTGAGGGTTTTCACATTTTTACAACTTCACATTTTCACAATTTCACATCTTCACATTTTCACATCTTCACATTTTCATCAGCTCAGTGATGATGGTGTCGGTGGTGACGCCTTCGGCTTCGGCGTAGTAGTTACGCACCAGGCGGTGACGAAGGACCTCGACGGCGACGGCACGCACATCTTCGATGTCGGGCGCGTACTTACCGTGGAAGGCAGCATGGGTTTTGGCACCCATTATGAGATACTGCGATGCACGCGGACCGGCACCCCACGACACATACTTGTCGGCGATGCGCTGTGCGTCGTGCTGTGCGCCTTTGCCGGGACGTGTAGACGTGACCAGTCGCACGGCATACTCGCACACGTTGTCGACGACGGGCATTTTGCGGATGATCCGCTGGTACTCCATAATCTGATCGGCTGACAGCACGACGTCGATGTTGCTGTCGCGGTCGACGGTGGTGGTCTTCACCACCTGCAGCTCCTCTTCGAACGAGGGGTAGTCGAGCACCACGTCGAGCATGAATCGGTCGAGCTGTGCCTCGGGCAACGGATAGGTGCCTTCCTGCTCGATGGGGTTCTGCGTGGCCAGCACGAAGAAGGGCGACGGCAGCGGATAGGAGGTACCCGACACGGTGACCGCATGTTCCTGCATGGCTTCAAGCAACGCCGACTGGGTCTTGGGCGGTGTACGGTTGATCTCGTCGGCCAACACGATGTTGGCGAACAAGGGACCCTTCACGAATTTGAAGCGACGGTTCTCGTCCAAAATCTCAGCACCCGTGATGTCGGAAGGCATCAAGTCGGGTGTAAACTGGATGCGACTGAACTGCAAGCCCAAGGTGCGCGACAGGGTGTTGACAAGAAGAGTTTTGGCCAATCCCGGCACACCTATCAACAGGCAGTGACCACCGGAGAAGACCGCCGTCAGCAGACTGTCGACAGCGGCATCCTGGCCCACAATGACCTTGGCTATCTCGGCGCGCATGCGTGTATAATCGACAGACAGTTGGTTGAGTATCTGAGAATCGGACATTCGAATTGAGAATTGAAAATTGAGAATTGAGAATTAAAATGAGGGTTCAAGGGTTTAAGGGTTTAAGGGTTTCAACCTTTCAGCGAAGCGAACCTTATCACCTTCAAGCGAAGCGAACCTTTCAACCTTTTTTAGTTTTTACTTTTTAGTTTTACAATCAGAACCACTGCAGTTGGAAGTCGCATTGTTTGTAGTCGTCGGTGAGGTAGACGTAGGTATTTTTAATCATGCGCGACGCCCATTCCATGATTTTCTTGTTCTTGGACTCCTGCAGCGCGGCATTGTAGATCTTGTCGTAGTCGTCGTTGAGGTTGGCGACATGTGCCGGTCTCTTTTTGACCAGCGAGACGATGCGGTAGACCGACTGTCCTTCGTCGTCCTGCATGGCGACTGCCGTCGACACCTCACCTGCATTCATGCCACTGATGGCGATGCCCGGATAGAGCGCCGTGAACTCCTCTTTGGTGAAGTTGTTGACACCCGTATTGGGATTGGCCATCGTGCCGCCCACCAATCGACTGTCGGCCTCGGAGTATTTCCGTGCCGCCTCCTCAAAGGTGATGTTGCCCAGCTGCACCTCACGAGCGATACTGTCGAGACGCATACGCGCCGCCAACATATCCTCCGACGAAGGCTGAGCCTTCATCAGAATATGACGGGCATTGACCGTGTTGCCGCGACGCTCGATGAGCTGGATGATATGGAAACCATAGGTGGTCTCGATGACCGGCGACACCTCGCCGGGTTTCAAGGCGAAAGCCGCCGCCTCGAATTCACCCACCATATCGCCACGGGTGAAGAAACCCAACTCGCCACCCTTCTTGGCAGAACCGGGGTCCTGCGAATAGAGGGTAGCCAACATGCTGAATTTCTCGCCGTTGAGCACACGCTCACGCAGCTTGTTCAACTCCATACGGATGCGGTCGCGTTCCTCCTCGGAGACCTTGGGACGCAGCACAATCTCCGCCAGCTCGTAGCTTTCGGCAATCGTGGGGAGGCTGTCCGCCGGTATCTGCCGATAGTATTCGGCGACCTCGGCGGGGGTAATCTTCACATTCTGCGTGAGGTTGTACTCCACACGCTGACTCAGGATGCGATCCTTCAACAGGTCGAAATAGATATCGTGAAACTCGTCGTAGGAATAGCCTGTAGCCTGGCGCAGTCCCTCCTTGCCGCCATACTGGCGCATAAAGGATTTCAGGTAGTACTGCACCTGCTGCTCCACATCCTCGTCGGCCACCTCGACACTGTCGACCAGTCCTTTGTGGACCATCAGTTTGGTCAACAGGATATTCTCCAGAATACGGCAACGGTTCTCCTGCGCATTGCCGGCACCCTGGCGCATACGTATCTGGGTATAGCTGTTCTCAATGTCGGAGAGCTTGATAACATTCTGTCCGACAACCGCCACCACCTGGTCGACAATCATCTCCTCCTGCGCCACCGCACAGCACGGCAGCACGGCAAGGAGGATGGGTATGAGTATTCGTTTCATTCTTAATAGGTAATTTCATCCAGCACATCCTGATGGAACACCACGTTGTATTTCTCACGCAGACGTTCCACAAGACGGCGTTCCATTTCGTTCTGGTAGTCGTTGATATAATAGCCACGCGCCTCACTCAACAGTTTTGCGGTAGGCGGCATAATCGATTCCACCTGCAGGATTTGGTAGCCCTTATCCTTGCCGGGATGCACAAAAACACCGACACGCCACTCGTTGGAGGAGAGCACATGCTGGCGTTCATCCTCATAGAGTTCCAGACGCAGGGAGACCTCGCTCCCACCCTTCTCGGCTTTCTGCAGCTCCTCACGGATTTTGCTGGAGTCCCAATGTTTGCGGGCGGCCTTGTCCATCAGTTTCATTGCCTTCTCGGGTGCCAGCTCGGCGCTGTCGGCAATGGTATAGACATTGACACGGGCACGGGAATTCCAGAAATAGACCGCATCGTCGGGGTTGTCGTAACTAATCTGCGACTGACGGGCCTCATAGAACTGTTGCAGACCCACCGTGTCGGCCGACGCCACCTTCCAAATCATATCGTCGTTGTAGGCGAAAATCATCAGACCGTGACGGTACTCCTCCATCACCTCGCGGAACTCGGGATAATCGGTCTCGAGACGGCTGTCGACATAACGGGTCACCATGTCGCCGATGAAGTTCTGATAGCGGATGGCGATATAGGAAGCAAGGCTGCGGCGGACCGCCAGCTGCTGGTTCAACGCCAGGTAACGGCAGAAATCGTCGGTGGTATAACGGATGCCGTCGATCTCCATCAGCGGACGGTGGTCGGTCAGCGCCGTGCTGTCGAACACCCAGCGCTTGTCGAACAGCGAATCGGTGGCGATGGCCACCACCGCGTCGAGCGAGGAGGCAGGCTTGGGATTCTTCGTCTTCTTGGTGGCAGGGATGAACTGCCAGCCGGCATCTGTCTGCTTCCAGCTGCCGTTGGTCTTGGTGTAGTCGACAAAATGGTACTTGTCCAAGTTGTGGACAATAAACTCTTCGCGCGGCATCGTGCTGCGCGAATCGTGGGACATACGCTGCTTATAGAGCGGCATCATGTCTTCCAGCGGACGGATGGTCTCGCGGCTCACCAGCTGCACGATATGCCAACCGAAACCGGTGTGGAACGGTTCGGAATAGTCGCCCTCGTTCTGCAGCTTGGACAACTGCTCCACATATTCGGGCGGCAGCTGGCTGCATACGAAGTTCGACATCAAGCCACCCGGACGTTCGGGATTCGACGCGTCATCGCTATAGTTATTGAAGACCGTTGCGAAATCCTCGCCATTTTGCAGCTGACTGTAGGCCAATCGGATGCGCGACTCGCTACGCGAAGCCATCGGTGTCTCCGCCACCCAGATGTGGCGCAGCGACACCTGACCGAAGAAGGGCGTCTTGGAGAAAAGCTTGATGATATGGTAGCCGTAGCGTGTGCGTACAGGCTTGGAGACCTCGCCGGGCTGCAACGCATAGGCCGCCGACTCGAAAGGATATATCATGTCGAACGCGGTGAAGCATCCGAGGTCGCCTTCCAACGGATTCTTGCGGTACTGCAGCTTCTGCTGGTCCGTCATTTGGCGAACCGTCATCTCGGAGGCCAATTCGTAGAAATCTTCGCCATCCAAGGCGCGACGATAGGCCTCCATAGCCATCTCGTAGGCCTCGGCGGTGTCGTTCTTCTGCTCGACATGGATGAGGATGTGGGCCGCATGCAGCGCATACTGGTTGCGCTCATAGGCCTCCTGCATGATGCTTTTCAGCGTGGCGGAATCCATGAGATAGGGCTGCGCCAACTCCTGCCGATAGGTCGACAACTCGCGCACCAGCGAAGGCATCGTATCGTAACCCAGTGCGTAGGCGTCGGCCAGCTTGGTACGGAAATTGACAAACAGACGGGCATACTCCTCTATCTTCTGCCGTTTCTCATAGGTGCAGGCGGTAGGAGCGGCTGCCGGGTCTTGTCCGATAGAACGCAGAAACTCGCGTTTGAACTCCGATTGACGAATCTTTTGTGAGCCTATCTCCACCAACACAGGGTCGTCGGACTGTTGCGCAAACGACGGCGTGAAGAGGGAAGCGGCTATCAGGAAAAGAAAAAACTTGCGCATTAAAAGGGTCAAGGGTTATAGGTTACGGGAATGAGGAAAAACCACTATCTGGAGTAGTTGGGTGCTTCTCGGGTGATGGTGATGTCGTGGGGATGGCTCTCCGTGCGACCGGCGGCAGTGATGCGGATGAACTTGGCATGCTGCAACGCGGCGACATTGCGGCTGCCGGTGTAACCCATACCCGACTTCAAGCCGCCCACCAACTGGTAGAGTATCTCGCTGAGGGTGCCTTTGTAGGGAACGCGGCCCACGACGCCTTCGGGAACGAGCTTCTTGGCATCGGTCTCCTTGTCCTGGAAGTAGCGATCCTTGCTACCGGCCTGCATGGCTTCGAGGGAGCCCATGCCACGATAGGACTTGAATTTGCGGCCTTCGAAGATGATGGTCTCGCCGGGAGCCTCGTCGGTGCCAGCCACCAGGGAACCCACCATGACGGTGCTGGCGCCCGCGGCGATGGCCTTGACGATGTCGCCACTGTAGCGGATACCGCCGTCGGCGATGACCGGGACATCAAAACCTTTCTGTTTCAGCGCACCGACACATTCGCAGATGGCGGTGAGCTGCGGCACGCCGATACCGGCGATGATACGGGTGGAGCAGATGCTTCCGGGTCCGATACCCACCTTGATGGCGTCGGCACCCGCCTCGGCCAACATGATGGCAGCCTCGCCGGTGGCGATATTACCCACCACAACGTCGATATCGGAATATTTGGCTTTGACAGACTTGAGCGCTTTCACCACATTGGCGCTGTGGCCGTGGGCGGTGTCGATGACGATGGCGTCGGCGCCAGCCTTCACCAGCGCGTCGACACGGGTCATCATGTCAGGAGTGATGCCCACACCGGCAGCCACACGCAGACGGCCGTTGCTGTCCTTGCAAGCCATCGGGCGCTCCTTGGTCTTCATGATGTCGCGATAGGTGATGAGACCCATGAACTGGCCTTCCTCGTTGACCACCGGCAGCTTCTCGATTTTGTGCTGCTGCAAGATATCGGTAGCTTCGGCAAACGTGGTGCCCACATGGGTGGTGATGAGTTTGGTTATCATGATCTCGCTCAACGGACGCTCCATGTCGCGCTCGAAACGGAGGTCGCGGTTGGTCACCATGCCGATAAGCATACGGTTCTCATCCACGATGGGGATGCCACCAATGCCATATTCTTCCATGATGCGCAACGCATCCTTCACCTTGGCGTCCTTGTTGAGCGTCACGGGATCGATGATCATGCCGTTCTCGGCACGTTTCACCTTGCGCACCTCGTTGGCCTGCGCCTCGATACTCATATTCTTGTGCAGCACGCCGATACCGCCTTCCTGCGCCATCGCAATGGCCATTGCCGCCTCGGTGACGGTGTCCATGGCTGCCGAAACCAACGGCGTATTGAGCATGATGCGCTTCGAGAAGCGCGACGCAACAGTGACTTCACTGGGAATCACTTCGGAATAAGCGGGGACTAGCAACACGTCGTCGTAAGTAAGGCCTTCGCCGACGAATTTAGAGGCATCTGTAAACATAGGTCAATTATTTCAAATGAAAATTATCTGCAAAAATACGATTTTTTTATAAAATATAAAAAGGGCGTTTCGCATTGGCGAAACACCCTCATACGGTTTCCGTTATATCCGCTGTCTTACTGGTTGATCATCATGCAGACCTTGAAGGACATGCTGGCGGGGATAAAGCTCTGCAAAGCAGTGTAATCGCCGTCGAGACTTTCAAGAATGAAGGTCACCGATCCCAGCTGTATATCGTAACGAATCAAGGCGGAATGCAGACCGTCGGCACTGGTAATCACTGCGGGCAGCGGCACATCGTAGTTGTTGTCGTCGATGTAGTAGGTCAGCACGAAACTGTCATTCAGCAGATTCTGGTTGATGTAGCCATTCTCATAGGTGTAAAAGAGGTAATTGGTGGTATAGGTGCCATCCGAGTGCAAATTATAGCTGGGCACCCACTCGTTGGCCTTCACCTGCGGGTATTCTGTATAGACATACGCACTGCTTTGCACAATGACCGTTTCTTCTTTGGTACAACCAACCATGGCGAAAAGAACCGCCACAAGGGGTAAAAGGAATAACTTTTTCATTGGGGTTATTTTTTGATTGATAAATTCAACAGAGGGATAGAATATCAAAATAACGGATGTGGGGTCTTTATATTGTACCTTTCATCAATTATTTCTTGCAGAAAACTCTTATTTCAGTTGTACGACGGTGATGCCTTCGCCCCCCAGTTCGAGGTGTTCGGAGCGAACATCCGTCACGTCGGGTTGACTGTGGAGCCACTGACGCACAGCCTGTTTCAGGATGCCATAGCCCTTGCCGTGGAGGATACGCAACTCGTGTTCGCTGAGCAGTCGGGCGTCGTCGAAAAAATGTTGCAGATTGTCGATGGCCTCGTCGACCCGCTGGCCGCGGATGTCCAGCTTGGGCGAGAAGGACTTGCGTTTTTCGTTGATGTCGTCGAAGACGCTCTGGAAGCGACCCTCGCTGCGACTGCTCTTTTCGCGCGGCAGATGTTTCTTGGCCGTCGCCGTCAGTCGGTCCAGTGCAATGGTCATGCGCATGCTGTTGCTTTCCACCACCGCCTTTTTGCCGCGTATCTCCATCACCTGTCCGAAGGTCTGCTGACCGTCGATGCCCACGATGGTGCCCACCTTGATGGGAAGGCTGGCGTCCAGCTGTTCAACCTCGGGTTCGGGAGCGGCGGGCAGGGTCTGCATCTGCACTGCACGACTGAGTTCGTCGTCGTGGCGTTCCTGCTGAGAGGCAAGACGTTCCGACTCCTCCTGCAGCCGCTGTCGTGCCTGCTGGGTCTTCTGTTTCTCGGCCTGTGACTCGCGGATATCACTGATGGTGCGCTCCACCGTTCGGTTGGCGTCGGCCAATATCTGACGTGCCTCGGTACGAGCCTGGGAGATAATCTCATGTTTCTTTGTCTCAAGCCGACTGTTGAGCTTTTCGTACTTGGCGATCACCTCAGCCAAGAAGCTGTCGGCCAGCTGTACCTCGGTTCTTTTCTGTTCCAGCGCCGCCTTGTCGGCCTCCAGCTGTTGCAGCTGCTGTTCAAAGTTGAGGATGGCGCCACCCACATGCTCCGAGGCGCGGTCGAGCAACGCCTGCGGGAAACCCACGTTCTTGGCTATCTCAAAGGCGAAAGAGCTGCCGGGCAGACCCACACGCAACTTGTAGAGCGGACGCATCTGCGTGGTGTCGAACAGCATGGCGCCGTTGACAATGGCGTCGTGCTCGTCGGCCAACTGCTTGAGGTCGGCGTAATGGGTGGTGACGACACCCAGCGAGCCACGCTCGCAGAGCTCTTCCAGCAATGCCGTAGCGATGGCACAGCCCGCGCGCGGCTCGGTGCCGCCACCCAACTCGTCGAGCAAGAAGAGGGTGCGCGGCGTCGCCACCTCGAGCAGGTGGTTCATGTTGCGCAGATGTGACGTGTAGGTACTCAGGTCGTCGTCGATGGACTGCTGGTCGCCGATGTCGATAAAAATATTGTCGAAGATGCCCCACTCGGATGTCTCGCGGCAGGGCACCAAAAGACCGCACTGCAACATATACTGCAACAGACCCACCGCCTTGAGCAGCACTGATTTGCCGCCGGCGTTGGGACCCGACACAATCAAGATGCGCTGGTGGGTGTCGAGCGAGAGGTTGAAGGGCACCACATCGCGCTGCGCCGCCGTGCCCAGGTGCAGCAAGGGATGGCGCGCATCGATCCAGTTGATGCGGGTGTCGCGGTCGACGATGGGCCGGACGGCGTGCAGTTGGATGGCCACCTGGGCTTTTGCCCTGAGGAAATCCATCTTGGCCAGAAAGGTGTAGGCCTCCATCAGCTGCGGCAACTGTGGCCGCAGGCGGTCGGCCGTCTGCAGCAGGATGCGCTGTATTTCGTGGTGTTCGTCGAACTGCAGCTGACGCAGGTCGTTGCCCAGCTCCACCACATCGGAGGGCTCGACAAAAGCCGTCTGACGCGACGCCGACTCGTCGTGGATGATGCCGCGCATCTTGCGACGGTGAGTGTCGAGCATCGGTATCACCGGGCGACCGTTACGGATGGTGGCCTCCGCGTTGGCAGGAGCCCATCCTTCATGCTTGGCGTGCGCCAACGCACGTGCCACCTGCACATCGACCTCGCTACGTTTACGTGCCATCTGTCGACGGATGTCGAGCAACGTCTCCGACGCATTGTCGTAGAGCTCGCCACGGTCGTCAATCAACTTATCCAGTTCGCGGCTCAGTGCCGGGTTATACTCGATGGGGGCTGCCAAAGCCGAAAGGTGGGGATAGGCGGGTTTGTTGTCGGTATTGCCGTCGGCCGTCGCCTTGCGATCGTCCGGCAACAGGAAATCCAGCAATGCCGCAATGGTCCGCAATGAAATCTTCAATGCAAAGAGTTCCTCACAGGTGACCGTGCTGCCCGGAGTGCGCAGGCGAACCAGCAGCTCGCTGACATCCAGGTAGTCCTGCATCGGGAAGCCGTCGGCCATCAGCAGGATATGCCGCATCTCCTCCGTCAGATCCAGCTCGTTGCACACCGCATCGTAGTCGGTCATAAAGGCAAGTTCCTGTATCATGCGCCGCGCCAGTTCGTTGGTGGCGTTGTCGAGCAACATCTCTCGTATGCGATCAAAACCTAATCGGTGTTCCATGGAGGGGTTGGAGGGTTTTAGGGTTTAAGTGTTTAAAAGTTGGAGGGTTGATTTGTTGAGACTTATTGAACATATTGGACTAATTAGACCCATTGGGATAATTGGGCTAATTGGCAATTGAAAAACCATCCCCATCGAGGTAGAAAGGCCAATGGGAACGGAAGGTCTGCAAGGCTTCTTTGTCAAGCGTGACACACTGGAAGTCCGGTGCGTCGGGCTGGCACACCACCCTGTCTTCACCCTTGAAGTCCACCGCAGCCGAATAGCCGGCGTAGTGGATGCCGACACCGTCGTCCCCTACCCTGTTGACGCCCGCCACGTAGCACTGATTCTCAATGGCACGGGCGCGCAACAATGTCGACCATGCCTGATGACGCGATGCCGGCCAGTTGGCGCAGACCAGCAACAGGTCGTAGTCGAGACGGTCGGCAGCGGCATCGTATCGATTGCGCAGCCATACCGGAAATCGCAGGTCGTAGCACACAGCAGGACGTATGCGCCAGCCGCGCCACTCGAAGCAGACTGCCAGTCGGCCCGCTACCAGCTGGCTGGCCTCGCTGCTCATGCGGAAGGTGTGCGCCTTGTCGTAGCAGCCATACGTGCCGTCGGGGCGCACCCAGTGCAGCCGGTTGTAGACCGCACCGTTGGCGTCGCGCACCGTCCAGGTGGCGACAAACAACGCGTCGTGTCGCGCCGCCATCCGACGGGCGAAGTCCAGCGTCACCCCCTCCGGAGCGTCTGCCATGCGTGCCATATTGTCGCTGAAACCCGTGGAGAAGGTCTCGGGCAGCAGGATGATGTCGACAGGCGAGGTCAGCGAAGCCAACTGCTGTTCCACCATGCGGAAATTGGCAGCAGGGTCTTCCCAGCAGATGGGTTGTTGGAAGAGGGCGAGGGTCATGGGGAATGCGTTAGTGTGGGAATGCGTTAGTGGGTTAGTGGGTTTTGATGGGCAACTTGGGCAATTTGGGCGGAATGGAATTGGGGGGATGCGTTAGTGTGAATCCTAAAATTATCTGCAATTGCAGGCTTGGTCCCAGCGTTTTTTGGTGGAGGGGAGGATTTGTTCGATGGCCTGCTGTTCATCGTAGGTGAGGCTGCAGGACCGAAGGTCGAGCAGTTGCAACGTACCATCGAGTTCAGAGAAGGATTCTGGAATCGTCGTGATATTGGTAGACCACAGCACCAGCTCGCGCAACGAAGGCAGATAGGCCATCTCGTCGGGCAACGACTCGATGGGGTTGCGGTTCAGGTCGACATGTTGCAGGTCGCCGAGCAGCCCTATCTCCATGGGCAGATGCCGGATGAGGTTGCGTTCGAGCACTAGTTTCTGCAGATGTGGCAGCCGAGCGATGTCGGGCGGAACAGAGTCGATATTGTTGCGACCCAGGTCGAGCTCACGCAGATTGGTGAATGTGAAGACCTCGGGCGGGATAGACCGCAGCCGTTTCCAACGTAGGTGGAGGATATAGACCTGTTGCGGATCCTTCACATCGGAGAGGGAACGGTATACCTTGTCGGGCTGCGCCGCCAAGGGAGCGACTGCCACCAGCAAGAGGCCGAAGAGTAGCAACCGTTTCAAAAAAGACTTTTGCATTGTTCTATATCTTGTTGTATCTGTGCAGAGAGCGCCTCGGGCGAGTCGAACGTGCGAATGTCGCGCAAACGGGAGACGAACGCCACCTGCAGTTGTTTTCCATAGAGCTGCGGGCCATCGTCGAGCAGATGTACCTCCAGCACACGTTGCCGACCACCCACCGTAGGCTGAGCGCCCAGGTTGGCCACTGCGCGCCAACTGGCTTCACCACACCGTGCCGTCATCGCATAGACCCCATCGGCGGGCAGTAGCTTGGCCTGCTGCCCACAATCCAGGTTGGCCGTCGGGAAACCCAGCGCATGACCGATATGGCGGCCTGCCGTCACGGTGCCCGTCAATGTATAGCGGTAGCCGAGCATCGCATTAGCCAACGACACATCGCCAGCCTGCAATGCACGCCGTATTTGCGTGGAGCTGATGGCTATCTCGTCGTGGTAGACCGGCACATCGTCGATACGTGCCACCCCGTCGCGACGCAAGTAGTCGTCGAGCTGGGCGAAATCGTCATGCTGCTTGTTGCCAAACGAGTTGTCGTAACCCATCACCAGAGCACGTATATCGTGGTTGCGCTGCAACACCTGTTCGTAGAACTGACAGGCCGACAATGAAGCCATCGCACGACTGAAAGGCAGCACCACCAGCTCGAAATCGCCCATACTCCGCAACAGTCGGAGACGTTCCTCGGGGGTAGTCAGCAGTTGCACCGACGCGTCGCCCATCAGCACCTGCCGAGGATGATGGTCGAAGGTGTAAACGACGGGATGCAGTCCACGACGGCGGGATTCCTCCAGCAAGGTCTCCAGCAGGTGGCGATGACCCCGATGGACACCATCGAACATACCTATTGTAGCTATTGCCTCTTTCATCGTAACAGTAAAACGGAACCGGTAACACTCTTCCAACCATCGGGCACCAACTCGCCCCTGTATTGGATTCGATAAACATAATTGGCCTGGGGGCAGGGCGTACCGTCGTGCGTGCCGTCCCATTCCGCCTCGATATCATCCGCCTCAAAAACCTTGAGACCTTCACGGTTGTAGATATGGATTCGGAACTCCAGAATGCCCGTACCATAGGCACGGAAAGTGGCGTTGGTGCTCAGCGACGGCGTAAAGACATTGGGTACATAGAGCGATTCGTCGACCACCTGGATGAGACGATGCGCCGTGTCGGCACAATGGTCGTTGAACGCCACCAGCGTCAGATCAAGGGCATGTGCCTCGTCGGCTGCCGTGCAAACTATGGAGTGGCCGTTGCCCCAGTAGGTGCCGTCGACATACCAAGCCAAATCCGTATGACCTGTGCTGGCGTCAAGCGCCGTCAATGTGCGACGGTCGCGGTTCAGCACCTCGGGATGACACTCCATCGCCGCTATTACTTTGTGGATTGGGAACAGGTCCACCTTGTCGCTATTGGGACAGGAGCGGCCCTCGCCGTAGTCCATCATCAAGGTGAGCTGCATCGTGTCGCGCGGACGCAACAGTATCTCGCTGTCGTGCTCGTGGCCCGACAGCTGATGACTCACAGGCTGCGTCGACCATGTATACAGCTGTCCGTTGGTGGCAGCCGTCAGCCGATACTCCTCTTGCGGACACGAGTATTCCACCACGATGCCCACATCGACACGCGGACGGGCAAAGAGATGGAGCAGCACCAGGCTGTCGCACCCATTTACAGTTGAGAACGTAGCGGTATAATCGCCGGTGCCACGACACTCCTGCCCATTGAAATAATATACCCCATCTTCGCATACCGTGTCGTAAAAGTTGGCAGAAGCGACAGGATAGATAGTCAGGTGCAGGGTTGCTATGCTGTCGCAGCCATTGCGCGCAGAGGTACGATAACGATACGTGCCAGAAGAGACGTAATTACGGCCATTCCACTGATAGCCGCCACAAGCGGTATCATACACCTGTGTCGCGCTATCGCTGTGGTTAATAGTCAGCAACAGCCGGACAACACTATCGCATCCCGACGGATGTGGGAATCGGCGCTCCAACGAGTCGGTCGACGCCGTGATGTTCACATACTCATACCAGTCATAGCTGTCGCAAGCAGTGACCATGATCGTTGTGACAGGGCCTTGCAGAACCGTCAGGTACAACACATCGACACTATCGCAACCCAACGGACCTGCCGTGCGGTAAACCAGTGTGTCGGATTCATAATAGGTATGTCCGTGCCATTCGGCAGCAGTGCACACTGTGTCGGCGTTGTAAGTCGTCACACTCGATCTGATAGTCAGGTGCAGCGTTACAGTGCTATCGCAACCGACCGAGTTGAGAATTGAGAGTTGAGAATTGAGAGTTGTGTTTTCCGTGTAAGTAACTCCCTGCCAAGTAAGGCTGTCGCAGGCCACAATTGTTGTGTCACCCGTGCTGCTGTGATTAATGGTCAGGTGCAGCGTTACGGTGCTATCGCAACCGACCGAGTTGAGAATTGAGAGTTGAGAATTGAGAGTTGTACTTTCCGTGTAGGTTGCACCTTGCCAAGTAAAGCTGTCGCAAGCCACAATTGTGGTGTCTCCCGTGCTGCTGTGATTCACCGTCAGGTGCAACGTAATAGTGCTGTCGCAGCCAGCAGAATTGAGAGTTGAGAGTTGAGAATTGAGAGTTGTACTTTCCGTGTAAGTAACACCTTGCCAAGTAAGGCTATCGCAAGCCACAATTGTTGTGTCTCCCGTGCTGCTGTGATTCACCGTCAAGTGCAATGTGACAACCGAGTCACATCCATTCGGGCCAGTGTATGTATGGGTTATACCATCCGTGTTATCCGTGTAATCCGTGTACCACCAAGTAAAATGGTCGCAAGCCACAGCAATGGTGTCACCCGTGCCACTGTGATTGATGGTCAGATGCAGCGTCACGGTGCTGTCGCAGCCAGCCGAATTGAGAATTGAGAGTTGAGAATTGAGAGTTGTACTTTCCGTGTAAGTAACTCCCTGCCAGGTTAAGCTATCGCAAGCCACAATTGTTGTGTCTCCCGTGCTACTGTAGTTGATGGTCAAATCCAATGTATCGTTGCCGTCGACATAGATGTCCGATGTGGTGTAGGTCTGGCCATGCCAGCTGTAGCTGTCACAGGCAGTAATAGAAGTGGTACTGCAGTTCAACAGTGTCAGATGCAGCGTGACCACCGAGTCGCAACCTGCCGCATTGAGGGTACGATACGTCGCCGTGTCTGTGTTCTCAGTATATTCCACCTGATGCCAGACATAT